>VAZT01000265.1 GCA_005884825.1 Alphaproteobacteria bacterium | reverse complement strand
CGAAACATTATTCTTCCCATAGACTCGCTGATCGAAGCGATCGAGGCAATGGACGATTAGGCCGGCGTGTACAAAGGAGCGCCGAACGAGGTGGCGGTGGCCGGCCACGCCTTTGCGCTAACACTCAGTCCCCGGCTAGCTTACGCACCAGCAGTTGACGGCCGCGCTCCACCACCGAGAGTTCGTCGGAGAACCATGCCAGGAATGCATCGATTGCTTTCGCGGTATCCTGCTCGGGGTGCTCGGGAAAGCGGAAATCCAGATCATCGAACAGCAGGTACCCGCCGGGTCGGAGCACGCGCCAGCACAATAAAGCATCCTGGATTACGTATCTGGCTTCGTGCGCCCCATCGATATAAATGAAATCAAAATGTTCATTCATCATCTGCAACATGACTGACTGCGATCTGCCCTTGAGCTTTCGACAGAGATCAGCATGGCCGGTTGCGGCGATATTATGGTCAAAAAACTCTTCGACGCTCATGTCGAGCGTGTGCAACCAACTCTGGTGCTCTGAGCTCCCTTCAAACGTATCGATACACGTCAGCGATCCGCCACGTGGCGCGACCACCCGATCCAACAACCAAGCCGAAGAAATGCCCTGCCAGCTGCCGATCTCAAGGCAGGCTATGGGCGTGGCAGTGATCGTATCGGCGAACCATTGCTTCCACACTGGAATGTTCGGTGAAAAGTAATCATGGCTCAGGACATAACCGTGCGCGGCGCTTTCCGGCCATCCTTGCAGTCCATGGGCCTGCCGAAACGCCGCCATCGCCGCGTCCTGCCGGCCGGTCGCTTCGTAGAGACCGCCAATCTGGTAGTAAACCCAAAAATTGGTCGTGCCGGCCGCGATTTCGTTCTCCAAAAGCCGCAGCGCGAGCGCTCGATTGCCTTTCCGTTCGTGGCAGCTTGCCTGGAGACAGGCGACGTGACCCCGTATGCGCTCTAATTCCGGCCGCGCTTTGGAGATTAGCGTCAGCGCGCCGTCGCAGTCGCCCGCATCGTGCAGGGCGCGCGCCTGGGCAAAAATCTCCCACTCGGTCACGTCAATCTACCTCACCAGCGGCTGCCTGCGCGCCTGCCCTAGAAGATTCCCAAATACACCAAAGTAGGATGTACAACACCGATGGATGGTGGGAATTATATGCCAATCTCCGCTCTCGATCGATATTGGAAACGAACAGTATCGGCCGATGAGAGCCTACGCCGGTAATGATCTATCCTCTTTGAGCCTCGCCGGTTGCCGATGTCCACCGCAATGCCTGATCTCGAAAGCTTTGTTGCACGGCTCAAGTCGATAGAGCCCCGGCTGGGGGTCTCCGGCGACGAGCTTGTGGCGTTGTTTTGGCAAGCGCACCCCCGCTTTCAGTTCTTTAAGACATTACCGTGGGACGCGCGGATCCTCGACATCGGCGCCGGCAGTGGCGGGCTGGCGCATTGGAAAAACTGGAGCCGGCCGCCTCGTCCGGATCTGGAGCTTTACGGCGTCGATTTGGAAATCGGCGAGTACAGCAATTTGTATAGAGGATGGGAGGCAATCGATCTCGATGCGACGCTTCCGGCATTCGCCGGGATCGAGCTCAGCGCTTTTTACACCAGCCACCTGATCGAGCATCTGGCAGAACCGGTGCGATTGCTGCGGTGGATCGGGGAGAGAGCGCCGCCACGCGCCAAAATCTATCTCGAATGGCCGAATCCGAACTCGATGCAGCTGCCGAAACGCAGCGAGCTTTCCGAGCGCGGGATCGATGTTGTCATCTCGAATTTTACCGACGATTTGACACACAGGGAGACCCCGGATCTCTCAACCTGCTGCCGATGGCTGGGAGAGGCGGGATTTGTTGTTCTGTCCAGCGGCACGATCGATATCGGGATGGTGGGTGAGGAATTGTTCATCCGGGGGAGAGACTCTGGAGAGCGCACGATGGGCTACTGGTCGATCACCGGATTTTCGCATTATATCACGGCGGTAAAATTATAATCGGGCCGAGCGGGGCGCCGTTTCGGGCGCGCTTGCGGGCAAAAAGCGCCCGCCGGAAACAGTCGCTCCGCGGCCCCGGAGTTTTAATGCCTCAGGACCTGGCGAGTTTTGTCGATTGGCTGCGCTCGAGAGAGCGGCGGCTGGCGCTCTCCGACGACGATCTGTTGGAAGTGTTCTGGCAGGCGCATCCGCGGCTGCGCTTTTTCAAATCGCTGCCGTGGGGCGCGAATGTGCTCGATATCGGGGCCGGGAATGGCGGGCTGGCGCATTGGAAGGGGTGGCTGAAGCCCGACCGCGCCGATCTCAACCTCTACGGCGCCGACCGCAATCCCGGCGAATTTGGCGAGCTCTATCTCGGCTGGGAGACGGTCGATCTCGACCGCGAGGTGCCGAAATTCCACGAGGTGATTTTCAACGGTGTCTTTGCCAGCCATCTGATCGAATATCTCGCCGCGCCCGAACGCCTCATCGAGTGGCTCGGCGAGCGGGTGGAGACGGGCGCGCGCCTCTATCTCGAATGGACCAGCCCGAGCACTCTCGACCTGCCGACGCGCGAACAGCTGACGCAGCACGGCATCGAGGTCTTGACCTCGAACTTCAGCGACGATCGCGAGCACGAGCAGGCGCCAGACCTCGCGCAGATGGAACAGTGGCTCGCCGATGCGGGGTTCAGCGTCATCGCGAGCGGCGCGATCGATCTCGGCATTCTTGGCGAGGAATTGTTCGCTCGCGGCGCCGACCGCGATTTGCGCTCGATGGGATATTGGTCGCTGACTGGTTCCTCGCTGTACATGGTCGCGATCAAATCCGCGACAGCCGCCGCTCCGCGACAGTGGCGCGCAGCGGCCGGTGCGCGCTCCGTGGCACAGGCGCACGCTGCGCCCGAAACTCTTGCAGCCGAGCCGGTTGATAAACAGGCGCTCGTGCGGGAGTTCGGGATCGAGGAGGGTTTCGCGCGCTACAAGCAGATGCTGGGACTGCCCGAGAGCGACCGCCTCGAACGGAAGCAGGTCGCGAGCCTCTATGATTTTGCGAAGCAACATGGCGCCGCGTTTCACGAGATCGATCCAAGCGGCAAGATATCCACTGCGCCGCCGCCGTCCATCGGCGAGAGCGACCATCGTGCGGTGGAGGATCGAGACCGCGGGATCGCCGTCACCTGCCTCATCGATGCATCCGTGCGGGCGGGCTCCGGATTCATTGAGGTAGGTGATATGGCGCTCCTCGACCGCCCGATCGAGGGGGGATTGTGTATCGAGCTCGACCGCGACCCGGCTGCCTTTCATGCCGAAGCGGAGGCCGTGTGGGTGATCACCAGCGATGACCCGATCGACACGGCCGAGCTGGAAGAGGGCTTCATGCTGCTCAGATCGCGCGGCGAGGATTTTCCGCAATGGGCGTCCGACTCGCTGCCCTGCTATATCGCTGCGAACGCCTCGGGCGCGCTACCGCCCGTACCGGTGCTGATCGACGGGAGCATGACCGCGGAGCAACGGGAGACCGTGCGGCGGATGCCACGGATTATGTGTGCATTTCAGAAATGATTCCTGGCTTTGCGCGACGCGAGGAGGCCTGGGAGTTGGCACGCGCCAGCTTCGTTTTGCCGCCGAATCCGGTCATTGTCGAAATCGGCGCGTTTATGGGATCGGGCACGATCCTGCTCGCCGGCGCGCGCAAGCTTCGTGGTTCGGGACGGGTGCACGCCGTCGATCCGTTCGACGGTTCCGGCGAGCCGTTTTCGGTTCCGGTGTATCAACGCATGCTAACCGAAGCGGGCGGCGGCTCGTTACGCGAGCATTTCGAAGAGAACATCCGAACCGCGGGCCTCGCCAATTGGGTCGAGGTGCATCAAGGCCGCGCCGCTGAGGCTGTCAAGACCTGGACGACGCCGCTCGACCTGATTTGTTTCGACGCCGACCAGTCGCGAGCCGGTGTCCGCGAGGCGTACGACAACTGGGCGCCTTTCCTGAAACCGGGCGGGATCGTCATCGTCCATAACTCCGCCATGGGCCATCGACCCGAACAGGACGGGAGCCGCGTGCTCGTCGAAGAGGAGGTTCGTCCACCTCGGTACAGCGACACCCGGCTAGTCCACTCGATGACCGTCGCTCGGAAGGCCGGCACCCCTGCTCCGCGCATTTTTTCCTATTGGGACAAACCCGACCTCACGCCGGTGCAGCAGACACTAGATGACTGGCAGTCGCATTTTCCCGATTTCACGATCTTCGGCGACCCCGACGTCGAACCGATCATCGAGGAATGTTTCCCGCAGCACCGCGAGCTGTTCGGCCAAATCCAAATCCCGACCTGCAAAAGCGATCTCGCGCTGCTGCTGCTTCTTTATCGACACGGCGGCCTATATGTCGATTGCCATTGCGGCGTTCGCGATCCCGAAGCGACCCGGGAGGTGCTCGCCTCGCTCGATCGGTGGGAACTCATTCTGTACGACAAGAATCGCCGCGAAGCACCGCGGCTCAATAGCGAAATCTATCCTTTAAATAGCGTCCTGTTTGCTCGGCCACGGTGTCCGATGATTTTC
>VAZT01000264.1 GCA_005884825.1 Alphaproteobacteria bacterium | reverse complement strand
CTTCGCCCGCAGCAGCGCCAGATGGTCGATGACGAGCTTGAGTTCCGGATGAGATGTGGCGATGCGGTCGACTTGCGGCAGCAAGCCTGACGGCGAGACCATAACCGGGAGCCCGGCACGCTCCGCCTCGTTCCACACCCAGCCCGCGGGATCGTCGAACAATGCCCGCGCTTCCGCCGTGTTCGACGTGACCCTGAGACCGAGCATACCCGGCTGACCGCGCCAATCGCTCAGCGAGCAAGCCGCCGCCGGCGGCCGGCCCATCACCGCGAAGCGGTCGGGATGGAGGCGCGCCGCCTCCAGCGCCAGATCGTTGCGATCCCCTTCCCACGAGGGCGGCACGATCACGACCCGCGCAACTCCGGCCGCATTCATCTCCTGCAAGAGATCGTCCTCCGAGAAGGGCTGCGGCCGATGCGGTGAACCGCGCCCGGCCGGCCACGGCCGCTCCGGGGTTTTGGCGCCCCAGATGTGAACCTGTGCATCGACAATGAACATGTGATTCGACCCTCATTTTCAAATGTGGCGAGGATGTCGCCCAAGCGCAGCTGCTGCCTGTCCTGGTCGTTCGTGGTGTGCCCAGGGGATCCTGCTTGCACCTGCAGAGCTGCCGCGTCAACCGGCACTTCGCGCCGGACGAGCGGCGTTGCCGTCGTGCTTTCCGGAGCCACCTTGGCGCCCTTTTTGACCGCGTCAGCGATGTGCGCCTCGACCCTCTCAACCGCCTTCATGTCGATCAATTCGGCAGGTCTGGCCGGCATTGCGTACTTCGAGGCGATCGTCTTGACACCTAGCGACACTAGGCATAACGTGCTTAGGCGTCTTCGCTAACGAAGGAGGTCCTCATGCCGATTGCCCAAGTCTACATCCCGGAAGGCACGCTGACGCCGGATCAGCGCCGCGAGATCGTTAAAGGTATCCACGACGTCATCATAAGCGTGGAAAAGCTGCCGCCCACTGGGCAGACCTACGTGCTGATCAACGAAGTTCCACGCGACCATTGGGGCAACGCCGGAACCATTTACCGGCCGACCTAGCGCTCCCGAATCCTTCGCCCGTATTCTTTTGCACCGGGCAGTGCGTCACTTTGTCGAGAGGGTTTGCCATGGAAAGCGACGATAGGTCGAACGATGGCGTCAAATTACCGGACAGCACCAACGGATTGAGTCGCCGGAACGTCTTGGCGGCAGCAACGGTCGCTGCAGGCGCATTGGCCGCCGCGCCAGCTACTCTGGCGGACGCCGCTCCGGCGGGAAGCTTCGGCGCGCCGGTGGTGGAGCTCCATGTTCCCGGGGGCGTACTGACGCTCGAACAAAGGAGCGCTCTGATAAAGGGCGTCACCGATGTGGTGCTAGGCGCGCTGAAGCAGCCGCCCGACCCACCGAGGCGACTGTTTGTGGCAATCTACGAGACCGCCGAGGGCGGCTTCGGCATTAACGGCCAAGTCTTCGTACCTCATGCCAAATAGGCCGCCGCGTCAGGTATCGAGCTCAAAATAGATTGGCCTACGCCGCGGCGGCAGGCTTGCCCTTTGCGAGTTGACCCTTCGGGTGACAAGGCATAGTGATGCACAGCATGGAAGGTGAAATGCTCAAAGGACACCTCGACATGATTGTGCTCGCTGCGCTCTCGGCGGGCCCGGCGCATGGCTACGCGGTGATCCAGGAAATCAGGCGCAGGAGCGGCCAGGCGTTCGATCTCCCGGAAGGGACGGTCTACCCCGCGCTGCATCGTCTCGAGCAAGCGGGGTGGCTTACCAGTCGCTGGGTGACCGCCGAGTCCGGACGAAGGCGTCGGGTTTATGCATTGACCCGACATGGCGAACGCGCTCTCACCGAGCGGCGCGCGGTCTGGCAGCAGTTTTCCGACGCCATTGGCAGTCTCCTCGCAGGAACTCGTCCACGCAGGAGGCCGGCGTGATTTCCGACTATCTCGAAGCGCTCGCGGCCGCCCTCAGTTTCGATCGGCCGTTGTCGCAACGCGTGCGGCAAGAGGTCGAAGACCATTTGCGGCAGGCCGTCGATGCTGATCCGGCGGGCGGCGGGCTCGAAGCGCAGCAACGCGCGATTGCGAATTTCGGTGAACCTCACGCCATTGCAGTTCAGTTCGCTGTCGTCTCGCTTGCGCAGCAGACCAAGCGAGTAGGCGCGGCGATCATTCTGCTGATCGCCGGTGTCTTTGTCGTCATGAAGGCCCGCGTCGCATGGTATGCGATAATGCGGTGCGCCATCAGTGACGATATAAAGATCGTCAGCGGAATTATCGGCTCGATCGACCGGTATTCATTCTGGGTTTCGGTCATCATCGGAATAGTCGGCTGGGTGTACGTCAGTGGCTACCGTATTGTCGCAGGATCCGGTGCGGCATATCGCAAGCAGCTTCGTCGTTTCTTTCTCCTCTGCGCTGCAGCAACCGGTTCGCTCGTCATATCCGTGGTCAGCGATGGCGTGCTCACGACGCTTAGGCTGCCCGGAGCCGGGCTCTCCGCCGAATTTCTGGTTCCGATCTTCTCGATGGCGATCGAGATCGCCTGCGCCGCTGTCCTGGTTTTGCAAATTCGCGGCATCACGCAGCGAGCGACGGCCACAGCGGCCTTATTGAAAACCTGAACGTCCCGTTCCGTCTTTCGACGGCACGCCATGAAGGGGAGAGGCAATGGCAAAATTCGACTCGGAGACCCTGCGTGAATTGCACGATATCCGTGAAGTCGCAATCCGAACCGAGAAACACCCCGGAACTTCGGTGATCATTTGGGTGGTGGTAGCCGACGACGAGGCCTTCGTGCGTTCGGTGCGCGGCAGCAAGGGTCGCTGGTACCGCGATCTCGCGAAGGGCGGCGCCGCCACATTGGAGTTTGCCGGCCGCAGGCTGGAGGTTCAAGCGTTCCCGGCAAACGACCCCAATTCGATGGCGCGCGCCAGCCGCGAATATTTGACCAAGTACCAGCCTAGCCCTTACGCGCAGTCGATGGTTCGGGCCGAGGTCCTGCCGACGACATTGCGGCTGGAACCCAGCTAACGAGACGCACCCTTCCCATGTATCCCGGCAGTCTGCATGAGAGCAAACGGGAAACGTTACGGTGACGACCGAAACATCCGGGTCGCGAAAAGCGTAGAATGCGGTTGCACTAACGAAAGTTTGAGCGATGACCAGCCTGTCTACATTCACAGAAGTCGCCGCGCTCGCGGGGGATCCCGCCCGCGCCGGAATGCTCCACGCGCTGTTGGACGGGCGTGCCCTGACGGCTTCCGAATTGGCTCACGCCGCCGGCGTCACGCCACAGACCGCGAGCGGCCATCTGGCGCGTATGACGACGGCCGGTCTTCTCAAGGTCGAGAAGCAAGGCCGGCATCGCTATCACCGGCTCGCATCGCCGGCGGTGGCACGGATGATGGAAGGCATCATGCAAGTGACATCCGGCCTGGATACGACGCGACCGCGGCTCACCGTAGGTCCCAAAGATGCGGCTTTGCGGACCGCGCGAACCTGCTACGATCATCTTGCCGGCCGCCTCGGTGTGGCGCTCGCGGACGCGTTGGTCCGAGGCGGTTACGTGGAGCTGGCCAGCGATGGAGGATTGGTCACCGACGCAGGAATGGAGTTTTTCGGTCGGATCGGCATCGACCTCGACGCCATTTTGACCCGTAACGGCAGGCGCTCGGCTCGCATCCTGTGCCGGCCCTGCCTCGATTGGAGCGAGCGACGCCCGCATATTGCCGGCACGGTCGGAGTAGCCATCTGCGCACACAGCTTTGCAGAGGACTGGATGAAACGCGTGAACGGCACACGCGCAGTCACCATCACGCCGAAGGGACAGCGCGTCTATCGAGAAGAGTTCGGCGTGCACTTGGGTTAGACAACCGGCTGTCCGCAATCTCTCTTCGGCGTTGCGAAGTGGAGATTGCGCAAATTCCGATTTTGAACGCTGGACCGAGACCCGACAGCAAAATTGGACTGCACGCGGGGAATGGCGGCTCGGAGATCCCGATCGCCCCGGCGGACTGCGATTCCGGGC
>VAZT01000008.1 GCA_005884825.1 Alphaproteobacteria bacterium | reverse complement strand
GACCGTTCGCCGTCAACACAGACGGGTGCTTGTCTACAGCCACGACAGCTTCGGACTCGGCCACTTGCGGCGGTGTCGGGCGATAGCAAACTCGCTGGTCGATGCCGACCCCGCGGTCTCGATTTTGATCCTCTCCGGGTCGCCGATCATCGGCAGCTTCGATTTCCGTTCGCGCGTCGACTTTGTGCGCGTGCCGGGCGTCATCAAGCTCCGAAACGGCGAATACGTCTCGCTCAATCTGCACATCGACATCGATGAGACGCTCGCGATGCGCTCGTCGATCATTCGCCACACGGCAGACATCTTCGATCCCGACCTGCTGATCGTCGACAAGGAGCCCTTGGGATTGCGCGGCGAAGTGCGCGATACCCTCGATCTGCTGCAGCGGCGCGGAACGGCATTGGTCTTGGGGCTGCGCGACGTGATGGATGATCCTGAGGCGCTCGAGAGCGAGTGGGAGCGCAAGCAGGTGGTTCCGGCCTTGGAGGAATATTACGACGAGATCTGGGTCTATGGTCTGCCCCAGATCTGCGACCCGCTCGCCGGCCTTCGGGTGCCCACAACCGTCCACGAGCGGGTGACTTATACCGGGTATTTGAGGCGCACCGCCGGCGAGCTGCAGCTCACACCGGAGATCGTAGGCATTCTCGACAATTTTTTGCTGATCACGCCAGGCGGCGGAGGGGATGGCGAGGCTTTGATCGACTTGGTGTTGTCGGCCTACGAGTACGATCGCAGTATTCCTCACCCTGCCCTGCTCGTTTTCGGCCCGTTTATGCTGCCGGAACAGCGAGCGGTTTTCGCCCGCCGGGCGGCCAAGCTCGACAACGTGCGGGCCATCACCTTTAACGCCCGGCTCGAAAGTCTGATGGCCGGTGCAGCTGGCGTCGTCGCGATGGGCGGCTATAACACCTTTTGCGAGATCCTGTCTTTCGACAAGCGCGCGCTGATCATACCGAGGACGGCGCCACGCTTGGAGCAGTTCATCAGAACCAAACGCGCCACCGAGCTTGGCCTGCTGGCGATGCTGTCCGAGGATCAAGCGCGCGATGCTCGCGTGATGGCGGCCGCCCTTCGCCATCTTCCGCACCAGCCGCCGCCGTCGGCCGTTCACATTCCCGGCCTGCTCGACGGGATGCCCGAGGTTAACCGCATGGCCCGGTGGTGGCTCGACCAGGGGCGGGCCGGTTGCTTTGCAGCACGAGCGCGCTACGGAACCTGACGGTGGCGGCATCTCAAGGGGCAGCAGGACGCGTCGCGTTCGTCCTCAAAGGGTATCCGCGGCTTTCCGAAACCTTTCTCGCTCAGGAAATTTTGGCTCTGGAGCGCCGGGGCCTCGAAATCCTAATCGTTTCCCTGCGTCACCCCACGGATCGCGCGATCCATCCGGTCCATCGCCAGATCAGTGCGGCGCTACTCTATCTCCCCGAATACCTGCATCGGGAACTGGCCCGGGTTTGGCGCGGCTGGCTGCGGTCTCGCCGACTGCCCGGATACTGCGCGGCGCTGGCTGCCTGGCTCTCCGACCTGAGACGCGATCCGACCCCTAACCGCCTCCGCCGGTTCGGTCAGGCAGTAGTGCTGGCGGCCGAGCTACCGCACGACATCCGCCATATCCACGCACATGGAATGGGAGAAGCGCACAAAGCTGGCGGAAGCAGAATGGATTGTGACCTGCACCGAGATTGCGCATACCCATCTCGCGAGCCTGACATCGCGGCCGAATGCCGTATGGCTCTGCTACCATGGGCTCGATCTTGGTCGTTTCGAGGCGCCGCCGCAACGTGCGAACTTGCGCAATGGCGGCGACCCGCAGCAGCCGGTCCTCATCCTCTCAGTCGGTCGGGCGGTCGCAAAAAAAGGCTATGACGACCTGCTCGAAGCGCTGGCAGTTCTTCCTGCCGACCTCGAGTGGCGATTTGTTCATATCGGCGGTGGTGCACTCGCTCCGGCGCTGAAGCTCCAGGCGGAGCGCCTCGGCCTATCGCACCGGATTGACTGGCGGGGCGCGATGGCCCAACCGGAGGTGCTCGCCGCTTATCGCGAGGCCGATCTTTTCGTGCTCGCCTCAAAAATTGCGAAAGACGGCGACCGGGATGGTCTCCCCAATGTGCTCATCGAGGCGCAAAGTCAGCGGCTCGCCTGCGTTTCGACCGACATTTCGGCAATCCCCGAATTGATCGAGCAAGATGTGACGGGCCTGCTGGTTCCGCCGGGCAGCCCAATCGCACTCGCCGAAGCGCTCAAGCGCCTGATCCGCGATCCTGAGGAGAGGGCTCGGCTCGGTGCGGCCGGCGAACACCATGTGCGCCGCCATCTTTCGATGGAGGCGGGCATTGATTTGCTGGCAACGCGTTTCGGGCTGGGTTCCGCCTTTCCCTGCCGAAGCGGTCTCGGTGAGCCTGTCCGAATCCCGGAGAAAGTTTCCGGCGCGCGGCAGAACGCAGCTCAACTGGAATGCGTGTCGCATTTTACGCGCCGCTGAAACCTCCCGATCATCCAGTTCCTTCGGGAGACCGAAGGGTCGCGCAGCTGTTCCTCGCGGCCTTGCGGATGGCTGATCACGATACTCTGATAGCCTCCCGATTTCGCAGTTATGACGGGCGCGGCGACGCGCTACGGCAGGCTCGGGTGGCGGCTGTCGGCGCACGGCTTGCGACGCGTTTTGTTCGGCGCTGCCGTGAGGCGCCGCAAATTGCTCCGGAGCTTTGGTTTACCTATCACCTCTATCATAAGGCGCCGGATTGGCTGGGTCCGCAGATTGCGGATGTCCTCGGGATTCCCTATGTCGTCGCCGAGGCCTCCGACGCGCCAAAGCAGGCGTCGCGCGGCTGGGCAGCCGGTCGCCGGGCGGCTGAGCGCGCGATTAGGCGGGCCGACGCTGTGATCGGGCTCAACCCGGCCGATCGGGAGTGCGTCCTGCCGTTTTTGCGGGACACAGGGCGATGGGTAGCCTTCAAGCCCTTTATCGATGCCGCCTCCTATCCTGGGCAAGTGTGCGTCAGGGCTGGGCCGCCGCGCCTGATCGCAGTCGCGATGATGCGTTACGGCGACAAGCTGGCTTCGTACCAGATACTCGGGGATGCGCTTTCGCGTCTTCTGGATCTGCCATGGTCTTTGGAGGTTATCGGTGACGGGCCGGCGCGATGGGCTGTCGAGGACGCGCTTTTTCCGCTCGAAGCGCGGGTGACCTGGGCAGGAGAAGTTGGCCCCATCGAAATTGCACGGCGATTGGCCTCGGCCGATCTGTGCGTGTGGCCGGCTCTCAACGAAGCCTTCGGCATGGCGCTGCTTGAGGCGCAGGCGAGTGGGGTGCCGGTGGTGGCAGGCGCCGCGGGCGGGGTCAGCGAGATCGTCGTGCATGGGGTAACCGGCCTTCTCGTCCCACCGAGCGATGCGGCGGCCTTTGCCCGGGCGGTGCGCAGCCTGCTCATCGACCATCCCCGGCGTGCTGCCTTGGCCGAAGCCGCGCGGCACCGTGTCAGGGCAGAGCACGATATCTCCTCAGCCGCTCGTCGGCTGAATGCGGTGATCGATGCGGTATCGCGGGGAAGCCGGGAAAATTGGGCGCCGACGAATTCATGACCGGCTCCGTCCTGGTCTATGTACAGCATCTGCTCGGGATTGGACATTTGCGCCGCTCATTGAGAATTTCCGAAGCGCTGGTGCGAGAAGGTCTCAGGGTCACTCTGATCTCCGGAGGAGAGCCAATTTCCTCTCTGGCGTGTACCTCGGCGGAAAGCATCATCCAGCTATCCCCGGTCAGAGCCCTTGACGCAGGGTTCAAAATGCTGGTGGACGAGCTAGGCCGGCCGATCAACGACAAACTGCGAATGGCGCGCCGGTCGGCGCTCTTGGCCGCCTTTGCAAACCAGCAACCTGATGCCTTGTTGATCGAAGCGTTTCCGTTTGGCCGCAGAGCGTTTCGCTTTGAACTCGATGGGCTGATCGAGGCCGCCAGGGCGCGACGTCCCCGGCCGCTCATCCTTTGTTCGCTGCGCGACATCGTGGTTTTGCCGAACGACCCGCGACGTCCTACCGAGATCGTCGAACGGGTTCGCGATGATTTCGATTTCGTGCTGGTTCATGGCGATCCCGCATTCATCCCGCTCGAAGACAGCTTCCCGCTCGCATCGGAAATCGGCGATAAGCTGATCTATACCGGCTACGTAGCCGAGGTCCATCAGGGTGGTGATACGGCTGCCTCGGACGAGACCGCTGGGGCCGACGAGGTTTTGGTCTCGGTTGGCGGAGGTGCCGTCGGCGGTGCGTTGCTGAGAACCGCCATCGAGACCCGCCGGCAGGGATGCTTGGCGAACCTTACTTGGCGCCTGCTTGCCGGCCCCAACCTGCCCGAAGCGGAATTCGCGGCACTTGCGACCGCTCTGCCCGAGGGAGTCGTCCTCGAACGGTATCGGCCGGATTTTCCGCAAATTTTGCGGCACTGCCGCGTCTCGGTGAGTCAAGCCGGGTACAATACGGTGCTTGATGTTCTCACGGCCCGAGCAGCCGCTGTCGTCGTGCCGTTTGCATTGGAGCGCGAGACCGAGCAGAGCTTACGCGCGGAGCGGCTCGCCGCCCGCGGCGTTCTCAGCCTTGTTCCCGAAACCCAGCTGTCGCCGAAACGACTGGCTTCTGCCATAGATCGTGCAATTTCCGCTCGACCGGCAACGATTGCGATTGACACCGCGGGCGCTCGACGAAGTGCCAGGGTAATAGCGGACATGATCCGATCTCCCGACCGAGAATTTGGCGTTGCTCGGGACTATCGATATGATCCGCTCACAACCGGGTTGTTGCCGGGCCGATGATGGTGAAATGGCCGGATCTAATGGCCGAGTTCGATCGTTGGGAGGAGGCGGGCAGGGTGGCGACGCTGTGGTGGCGCGACGACGACGCGGTAATGCCGACCGCACGACTCGGGCGCTTGCTGTCGATCGCGTCGGGGGTGCCGGTCTCACTCGCGGTGATCCCTGCTGATGCTCAACAGGAGCTTGCTCAGTGGCTCGCCCAGTATCTGCGATCAGCACCGAAGGCGTCTGCCGCAGTTCTCCAACACGGTTGGCGGCATTTGAACCATTCGAGCGGTCGGAAAAAGAGCGAATTCCCAGCGGAACGCCCGAGACCAGAGATGGCCTTCGAGCTGTCGGCCGGCTGGGCGCGCCTAAGGGATCTATTCGGAACCCGCGCGCAATCGGTCCTGGTACCACCGTGGAACCGGTTCGACGACTCGCTTTTGGGTTTGCTCGCGGGTTGCGGTCTCACCGGGATTTCACGGGCAGGACCGCGAACCTCTTCCGCGTGGGCACCGGGCGTCATCGAAGCGAATATCCATGTCGATGTCGTCGCCTGGAAGGGAAGTCGCGAGTTTGTCGGCGAAGATGCCGCGTTGGGTGGTCTGGTGAAACATCTGCGGGCGCGGCGCCTCCGCGCCGTGTGCGCGGACGAGCCGACAGGAATTCTGACCCACCATCTCATCCAGGATGAGGCGACGGACGCATTCCTTGACCGGCTTATCACGGCAACCGTCGCCCATCCCGCGGTGCGCTGGCTCGATGCAGGCGAAATCTTCACTTCTGATGTGCTTGATCCGGGATGACCCGCCACGCCTATCCGCCTTCGGCTCTTTTCGGTGATTATCTTCGGGCTGCAGCCGGATTCTTTCCGACCATTGCGGTACTCGCGATCGTGCCGGTCGGAATTGTCGGCGGGACAATGCTGGCTGGGTTTGCAGCCCTTTTTGCGGTATTTGGCGTCCGCACCGCGCTTCGCCATTGCACCTCTATCGAAGTGACCGAGGCGGCTTTGCAATCCTCGGGTTTGCTGCAGGCCTCCTTCTGGTGGAGCGAGCTCGACCGAATGAAACTTTCTTATTATTCCACCCGTCGGGACGGCCGTGGCGGCTGGATGCAGCTCAAGCTCGGCGCCGGCTGGTCGACCCTGCGGATCGACAGCCGGGTCGAGGGGTTTTCCGAATTGGTCATCGCCTCGGTGAAAGCCGCCGAGATGCGTGGCCTATCGCTAGATCCGGCCACATCGGCCAATCTGCAGGCACTCGGCATCGAACTACAGGCAACAGAACCGCGATTTGGTAACGCGGCCGGAGCCGCCATATGACCGATCTCCTGCAGGTTCGCGATCTCCACGTCCGGTTCGCCGCGCCCGGCGGCTTTATCCGCGCAGTCACGGGCGTTTCGTTGCGTGTGCGCCCGCAATCGATTGTGGCTCTGGTCGGCGAATCGGGGTCGGGAAAGTCGGTCGTCAGCCAAACAATCCTCCGGATTCTCCCGCGCAGCGGCGTCATCACTCGCGGCGAGGTCTTATTTGCCGACCCTCGGCTCGACGGACGGGTTGTCGATATCGCGAAATTACCGAGTGACAGCGCGGAAATGCGGGCGATCCGCGGCGGTAGGATCTCTATCATCTTTCAGGAGCCGATGACCTCGCTGTCGCCTCTGCATACGGTAGGCAATCAGGTTGGCGAGGCACTGCGGCTTCATCGGACAGTAACTGGCGCGCAAGCGGCCGAGTTGACAGAGGAGATGTTGCGCCTCGTCGGCTTTCCCGACCCCAAGCGCGCATCCCGCAGTTACCCTTTCGAGCTGTCCGGCGGATTGCGCCAGCGGGCGATGATTGCGATGGCGCTGGTCTGCCGACCGGCGCTGCTGATCGCCGACGAGCCAACCACTGCGCTCGATGTGACGATCCAGGCGCAGATTCTGAGGCTGATGATCGATCTTCGGCACGAACTGGGCATGGCGATGCTACTGATCACCCATGACCTCGGTGTCGTCGCCAATGTTGCCGAGGAAATTGTTGTCATGTACCGCGGTGAGGTGATGGAGAGCGGAACGCTCGACGACATCTTCCGCCGGGCCGAACATCCGTACCTGAAGGCGCTGCTCCGCGCGGTGCCGCGCTTCGACATGAAGCCTGGCGAGCGCCTGGTCCCGATACGCGAGATAGCATCCGGAGATGCTCCGCATTTAATGGCGGAGAAGCGAAAATGGCCGGCCGATGCGGTCGCCCCGCTGCTTGAATGTGTTGACGTGAGAAAGACCTACACGATCCGTAAAAGCGGGTTGTTCGGCAGCGCCAAATCGGGGCCGCGTGTGGTCGCAGTCGACGCGATCAGCCTCAAAATCGAACGTGGCGAATGCCTCGGACTGGTCGGAGAGAGCGGTTGCGGCAAGACGACGCTCAGCAAGGTTCTATTGCGCGCGGTCAATCCGGATTCCGGCTCGATCATCTTTAACGATCACGGGCGGTTGATCGATGTGCTCTCGCTCGAAGGCGAAGATTTGAAGCAGTTTCGACGACAAGTGCAGTTTGTCTTTCAGGATCCGTTCGGATCTCTGAACCCGCGGATGACGGTCTACGACATAATCGAAGAGCCCCTGATCATCCACGGCATCGGCGATCAACGCTCACGTCGCGAAATGGTGCATGAACTCGTGACGCTAGTCGGACTGGATTTGCGGCATGTGAAGCGTTATCCGCACAGCTTTTCCGGTGGCCAGCGACAACGCATCGGCATTGCCCGCGCTCTTGCACTGCGGCCAGGCCTCGTTATCTGCGATGAGCCAACCTCGGCGCTCGACGTTTCGATCCAGGCGCAGATCCTCAACCTCTTAATGGATCTGAAGCAAAAATTATCGCTGACCTACCTTTTCATTTCCCATAATCTCGCCGTCGTCGACTACATTGCCGACCGCATCGCCGTGATGTGCGCCGGACGGATAGTCGAAATCGCCGACCGTGCGATGCTGTTTCGCAACCCGATTCATCCCTACACGCAGGCCCTGCTTACCGCTGTGCCGAAGCCAGACCCGGCGCAACGGTTGGATTTCAATCAGCTGCTCGCCGACAAGGCGTCGGATCCGGCGGCCTGGCCGGAGCCGTTTCGTCGCGATCCCGTGAACCCGCCACACCTGATCGAGATAGCCGAAGGTCATTGCGTCGAGGCAAGTGCGCCTCCGGTCGTGTTGCCCGGCTGGGCAGCGAGCCGCGTCCGGGCGTAAATCGACCGGCGCGGATGACCGAGACCCGCCCCAACCGCCGCGAGGCGATGCGACTGGGAATTGCAGCGGCTGTCGCGCTTGCCCTGCCCAACGAAGCACGAGCCGAATTGCGGGAAACGCCAGCTCTCGAGAATGATGTAGGAACTGGAAATCTGCCCAAAGTCGGGGAACGGGTGCCGGATGAGCCGGCTATCGCAGAGCTGGAAACCATCGGCACCCCGGGGGGCGAGCTGCGGATGCTAATGGGTGGCCCCAAGGACACCCGTATGATGGTGGTGTACGGCTATGCGAGGCTGGTTGGGTATACTCCTTCGCTTAAATTTGCGCCGGATATCCTCAAGTCGATCGAAATAGAAGACAATCGGATCTTCACGCTCCACTTGCGCAAAGGACACAAATGGTCGGACGGACAACCGTTCACCACGGAAGACTTCCGATATTGGTTTGAGGATGTCGCGCACAATAAGCACCTGTCGCCATCGGGATTACCAATATCGCTGCTGCCGCAAGGTGAAAGACCCCATTTCGAGGTGTTGAGCGCAACGGCGGTTCGCTATAGCTGGGGACGACCGAACCCACTCTTTTTACCGGATCTGGCCGGGCCGAGTCCGCTGTACATCTACCGCCCTTCTCATTATCTGAAGCAATTCCACGAAAAATATGGCGACAAGGCAGCGCTAGATGCGTTGGTAAAACAGGCGAACCAGCGCAATTGGGCAGCCTATCACAATAAACTAGACACGATGTATCGGGATGACAACCCTGACCTGCCATCTTTGGAGCCTTGGATACTGAAGACGAGGCCGCCTGCCGACCGCGTCATATTCGAAAGGAACCCTTATTATTACCGGATCGACAAGGAGGGAAATCAGCTTCCGTACATCGATCGGGTAATCCTATCGATAGCCGACAGCAAGATCATTCCGGCCAAGACCGGTGCGGGGGAGAGCGATCTTCAGGCGCGCTATCTGCGCTTCGACAACTATACTTTTCTCAAAGCGAGCGAAGTGCGCAACCACTACAAGGTGCGGCTTTGGCGAACCGGTCCCGGTAGCCAGCTGGCGCTTTATCCGAACATGAATGTCAATGACGAGATCTGGCGTGGTCTCGTCCGGGATTTGCGTTTTCGACGCGCCTTGTCGCTCGCGGTCGATCGCCACGAGATCAACCAGGTTATCTATTTCGGGCTGGCGATAGAAGGGCAGAACACCTTATTGCCGCAGAGTCCGCTCTATGATGCCCGATATCGTTCGGCTTGGGCACGGTTTGACCCGGGTGAAGCCAACCGCCTCCTCGACCTGGTCGGGTTGGTCAAGGGGAGCGACGGTATGCGGCAGCTTCCGGACGGAAGGCCGGTGGAGATTATCGTCGAGAATTCGGGAGAGTCGACCGAACAATCGGACGTTCTCGAGCTGGTCCGTGATTCCTGGCGTCGCGTTGGGATCAAGCTCTTTGCCAAACCGTCGCAGTTGACCCTGTTCAGGCGGCGAGTCTTTTCCGGCGAGACGTTGATGTCGATCGACAAGGGGATCGAGAACGGGTTGGCAACCGCCGCCATGTCGCCTTGGGAGTTCGCGCCGACTTCTCAGCAGCAACTCGAGTGGCCCAAATGGGGTCAATATTATGAGACGAAAGGCACGGCGGGCGAACCTCCGGCTCTACCGTCCGCCATCCGGCTGCTGGAACTCTATCAACAGTGGCTTGCCGCAGGATCTGATGAAGAGCATACGCGCATTTGGCGCGACGTGCTTCAGATCTGGGCGGATGAGGTGTTCTCGATCGGAACCGTCGCCGGCGTACTGCAACCTATAGTGGTCAACGACAAGCTTCGAAATGTCCCCGAGCAGGGGATCTACAATTGGGATCCGGGAGCCTATTTTGGCATTTACAAACCGGACGGGTTCTGGTTCGATCTGTCGGAGCCGTCGGCAAAATCGGCATCTGCGACCCTCTCGCCGCCAACCTCTCCATAGGAGCCGGGCGAGATGCTCAGCTATATCGTGCACCGCATTCTGATCATGATCCCGACACTGATAGCAATCAGTATCGTGATCTTCACGATTATCAATCTGCCGCCGGGGGATTACTTTTCGACCTACATCGCCGAATTGCAGAGCTCGGGTGAGGCGGCCGATCTCGCCAAAATCAATTTCTTGAAAGCACAGTATGGTTTCGATCGCCCGCTTTGGGAGCAATATATATTCTGGGCCGGGGGTCTCCTACACGGCGATATGGGCTATTCGTTTGCCTACAACCTGCCAGTCAACCAAGTAGTGGGTGACCGGCTGTTAATGACCTTTATTGTGTCCTTCTCCACGATATTGTTTACCTACATTGTCTCGTTCCCGATTGGAGTCTATTCGGCAACTCATCAATACAGCTGGTCGGACCACCTATTGACCCTGCTCGGGTTTCTCGGATTGGCGACTCCGAGCTTTTTGCTGGCACTCGTTCTGCTTTACCTAGCCAATGTGTATTTCGGCATCTCGATTGGGGGGCTGATGGATCCGAAATACGTCGATCAGCCTTGGAGCTTTGGTAAGGTCTTATCGGTGGCGGCGCATCTCTGGATCCCGGTTGTCGTTATCGGCACCGCTGGAACAGCCAGCATGATCCGGCGGCTGCGCGCCAATCTACTCGATGAATTGCAGAAGCAGTATGTCGTGACCGCCCGCGCAAAAGGCCTTCACCCCCTCAAACTATTATTTAAGTATCCTTTACGGATGGCTCTCAATCCCTTTATCTCCGACATTGGGTCACTCTTGCCGCACGTCATCTCCGGTGCGGCGATCGTCTCCGTAGTGATGTCTTTGCCGACGACCGGACCGATGTTGCTCGACGCGTTGCGCAGTCAAGACATGTATCTGGCCGGCTCATTCTTGATGTTCATGGCGTTCCTCACGGTCATCGGCGTCTTCATATCGGACCTCGCGCTCGCAGTGCTCGATCCGCGTATCCGACTGCAGGCGGGCCGGCGCGAATGAGCGAGATGACGGTCGCGGGCGGCGCCCCACGGGACCGGGCCGGCACCACGTCAGCGCCGATCGCCGACCGGTTGCCGCATTATATATCCGACGCGCCGTTCGACCCCTATTCCGTCGAGAGAATGACGCCGGCGCAGGAGCGCTTTTATATGGCGTCGGAGTGGCGAATGGTGTGGTGGAAGCTACGCCGCCACCGCGTCGCCGTTGTGTCCGGTGCGATCCTTCTGATCATGTACGCATCGACTTTGATTTGCGAAATCCTCGCTCCATATGGCTTGGACGTCCGTAATACTGATTTCATCTATGCTCCGCCACAGCGAATCCGGATCTTCGACCAAGGCAAACTGGTCGCCCCGTTTGTTTATGGCTACGATTACCGGCTCGATATGAACACCCTCGAACGCGTCTATACCAACAATGGCACGCGGGAGCCGATCCGCTTTTTCTGCCACAGCAGCGAGTATCGCTTCTGGGGATTGTTTCCAGGTGATCTGCACCTGGTGTGCCCGGCCGTCGGCGGGCAGCTTTTTCTGGGCGGGACCGATCGGCTGGGCCGCGATCTGTTGTCTCGAATGATCTACGGAGCGCGCATTTCGCTCACCGTCGGGCTTCTCGGCGTGGCTGTCAGCTTTACACTTGGTATTCTGATCGGCGGGATTGCCGGCTATTACGGCGGGTGGACCGACATCCTGATCCAACGTGGAATCGAGGTCATCCAATCGTTTCCGCACCTGCCTCTGTGGATGGCGCTGTCGGCAATCCTGCCGGTGAGCTGGAGCCCGATCCTCGTCTATATCGGCATCACCCTGATCCTCGGCATGATCGAATGGACCCATCTCGCGCGTGCCGTACGATCGAAGCTGCTGGCGTTGCGCGAGGAAGATTTTTGCACCGCCGCAGTGCTGATGGGTGCGAAGCCCGCGCGAATCATCGGCCGGCATCTGCTGCCGAGCTTTATGAGCCACCTGATCGCCTCGGCTACTCTGATGGTCCCCGGCATGATTCTTGGTGAGACTGCGCTTTCCTTTCTCGGCCTGGGGCTTCGGCCGCCGATGACGAGCTGGGGAGTGCTGCTCAACGAAGCCCAAAACATCAATGTGGTAGCGCTCTATCCCTGGCTGATGCTTCCTGTCGCCTGTGTGATCATCACCGTCCTGGCCTTCAATTTCTTCGGAGATGGACTGCGCGATGCTGCCGACCCCTACCATTGAGGGGGGCGGATGCCCGGAAGAAAAGTGGCGAGCTCGCTTGATAGACTGAAGCCGCTAAAGGGACGCGCCGGGCTCCACTTCATGACCAGCGTAGCCCTGTTGCTGCTCGTCTCGGGACCTCCAGCTCGGGCCGAAGACGAGCCCTCCGCGAGGGCTCCGCTCCCTCCGCTGCCGCGGAGCGTCCCGGCGGAAACCGGCGAGCGGTCGATGCCCGATCCGGCATCGAGTCGCAATCAATCGGCCCCGAGCACGCCGGCGATCAGGTTCGATCGATCAAAGTCCCAATTGTCGCAAAACAAGCCTCGCCTCAACTCCGCGTCGTATCTCGGAATCTCGCTGGCCAAGAAGCGAGCGACGGCTGCGCGGATCGGGAATCATTCCATGGACGCCGCCTCTCGTAGGCAAGGCCACCGTACGGTTGCTTCCGATAAAAGGCAAAAACGGGACCGATCGCCGGCCGAGCCTGCGATTGGCCGGCTCTCTCCCCCGCGCGACTATCCCGATATGCGGATCGGGAGCACCACCGAGCCTCCGGCGGAGCCGCCGCAAGCGCCACCGCTCTATTATCCCAATTACTTTGCCGGTCCACCCGCATATGGTTACGCCCCGAGCTATCCCAATGCGTGGGCACCACCCGGACCCGGGGTCTTTCGGTAGAGGCTAATCCGCTGTGAGAGAATGCAGCGGGGCCTGCCTTTAAGTGATGGAGGTCAACCAACTCGATGATCAAACGATTTCATGCACTCTATGTCGGCCAGATCGAACTGGACAACATCGGCCTGCAAGGCACGCCGGCGAACGACCGCCGGTATCCGAATGAGCGGCTCAGCGAGGTATTCTGGACGGCCCGCGATGTGGCTCGGGAGATGGACGAGCTGGGCTATTACGCCTTCTGGACGGCCGAGCACCATTTCCAGCGTGAAGGATATGAGTGCTTGCCCAACCTTATTCAGCTCGGGCTGTGGCTGGCCACCCAAACGCGGCGGCTGAAATTTGGCTGCGCCTTCAATATCCTCCCGATGTGGCATCCGATCCGGCTGGCGGAAGACTACGCGATGGCGGACATCGTCACCGACGGCCGCGTGATAATGGGAGTCGGCCGCGGGTATCACACGCGCGAGGTCGAGACTTTTGGAGCCCCTCTCCTCGATGCCGAAGCCAATCGTGAGCTATTTGAAGAGCAACTCCAGCTTCTCTTAAAGTGCTTCAACGAGGAGGCATTTCATCACAAGGGCAAATATTACGAATGCCCGCCATCAGTCCCCTATCGCGGCTACCAGCTTGAGGAAATTACGGTAGTTCCGCGGCCGAAACACTTGCCGGTCGAGATCTGGATGCCGATAGCCAGCGGCAGGACCATCGATATGATGGCGAAATACGGCCTGAAAGCGATGGTTACCTTGAACGGCGAAAAAATCCTCGATGACGTGGTTGGTGCCTTCCACGCGGCCTGCATCCGGCACGGCCGCCCTTCACAGCTCGGCCAAGACATGATCTGGGGGGCGGGCGTTTACCTTGCCGACACCCGTGAAGTGGCGATCCGCCGCCTCGAGCCTTCACACGACGAGCGCTACAAATGGTTCGCTCCGTTTGGGTTTGTGCGCTATGCCGATGAGCAAGGCCGGACTTGGGGTACTCCTGGAGCGCCGGCGCGGGTGCCGTCGCTGCGTGACGGCGTTGAGCAGAAGGCTTGGTTCTGTGGCCCGCCGTCTCAGGTCATCGAGGGGATCAAATCGATCGAGGCGAAGTATCCGGGCCTGGAGGATTTCATGATCCACTGGGCCGAGGGCTTGCCCCCCGAGGAGTTCAAAGAGCAGCTCAGGTGGTTCGCCAAGGATGTCATCCCGGCGTTCAACCGTGGTTAAGCAAAGATACCGATGAGGCCGTGTCGGGTTAATTCGAGGTAGTGCTGGCGGCGGCGAAAGCCGCGGCGGGCATGGCTGATCATCGGACCGGCGCTGCAACGCCCCTTGTGGCATTCATCGCGAGCTAACATCTTCTCGCGGATCACCGGAGATTTGCGCATGCGTCCGTTGCAGCCGGTCCGCGGCACCCAAGACCTTCTCCCGGAGGCGGCGCGACGCCACCGGCAAGTGAGCGAGACGGCGCGCGCCACGGCCGGGTTGTATGGCTTTCTCGAGATGGCGACGCCGATATTTGAGTTCACGGAAGTCTTCGCACGACCGATCGGCGAGCATACCGACATCGTCGCTAAGGAGATGTACACGTTTACCGATCGCGGCGGCGAAGAGGTGACCCTGCGGCCGGAGAATACTGCGGGAGTAGTCAATCGGCGTTGAACTGATCGGCGTCGCCCAGCCGCAAGCTGATGTCGAGGTGATCTCGTTAGGCCGCCGCATTCTCGACGCGCTCGGGATAGGCGACCGCGTCGTGCTCGAACTCAATACGCTCGGCGACAACGAGAGCCGCAGCGCTTATCGTCAAGCGCTCGTCTCCTACTTTTCGGCACGCGCCTCCGAACTTTCGGAGGACAGCCAGCGGCGGCTCGAGCGCAACCCGCTGCGCATCTTTGATTCGAAAGAAGAAACCGATCAGCGAGTTGCTCGCGATGCTCCCGTCTTTGCCGATTACCAGAACGCCGAGTCGCGCCGCTTGTTCGATCGGGTCCGCGCCGGACTCGATCGGCTCGGCATAACCTACCGGCTGAACCCACAGCTCGTTCGTGGGCTCGATTATTATACCCATACTGCATTCGAGTTCGTGACGGCCGCTCTGGGCGCGCAGGGCACTGTCATGGGCGGCGGTCGATATGACGGGTTGGTCGAGATGATGGGCGGGCCTGCGCTCTCCGGAATCGGCTGGGCGGCCGGCATCGAGCGACTGGCAATGCTGATAGCCGAACCACCCCCGCCGCCGCGCCCGATCGCCGTGGTGCCGATCGGGGAAGCTGCGGAAGGAGAGGCGCTGACGCTCGCAGAGGTGTTGAGAAACTATGGCTGGGCCGTGGATCTTGGCTATTCCGGGAACGTGGCCCGTCGCATGCGGCGGGCGAACAGTGTGAACGCGCGTGTAGCGGTGCTCATCGGCGAGGAGGAAATTGCGCGCAACGTAGTCGCCCTGCGTGATCTCGATACCGGCGAACAGACCGAGGCGCCGATGGACCCATCGTCGAGCGAGTTGCGAGCCCGTCTGCAGGCATTCTATTGCTGAGCGCGTTATGGGAGCATCTCTCGAGGAGCATTTAGATCAACTCCTCCGTCGCTACGCGGAGCTGCGCGATGCGCTGGCCGGCACGGGTCTCGCGGGCGCCGATTTCGCAAAATCGTCGAAAGAATATAGCGAGCTGACCCCGATCGTCGACGGGATCGACGCGCTCCGCCGCGCCCGCGACGAGTTTGCCTCCCTCACGGATCTCGCCCAATCTAGTGAAGATGCGGAGCTGAAAGCGCTTGCCGAGGACGAACTTCGCGCGTTGCGCGAGCGGCTTCCTGCGCTGGAACAGCGGGTCAAGCTGGCACTCTTGCCGAAGGATGCCGATGACGGGCGTAATGCCGTCCTCGAGGTCCGCGCGGGGACAGGAGGCGACGAGGCGGCATTGTTCGCGGCGGAACTCTTTCGCATGTACCAAAAATATGCCGCATTGCGAGGGTGGCGTTTCGAGATTCTTGACCTCTCGGAAACCGGTCTCGGCGGATTTAAAGAGGCGACCGCCTCGATCAGCGGCCGGGACGTTTTCGCCAGGCTCAAATTCGAATCGGGGGTACACCGCGTCCAACGCGTGCCTGAAACCGAGGCGGCCGGCCGCATTCACACCTCCGCCGCAACAGTCGCCGTGCTTCCCGAGGCGGAGGACGTCGATATCCGGATCGACGAGAGGGAATTGCGCATCGATGTCTTCCGCGCGAGCGGACCTGGCGGTCAATCGGTGAATACGACAGATAGCGCGGTGCGGATCACCCATATCCCGACGGGACTGGTAGTAATCCAGCAGGACGAGAAATCGCAGCACAAGAACAAGGCGAAGGCGCTGAAGGTGCTTCGCTCGCGCCTCTACGACATGGAACGGAGGACGCGCGACAGCGCGCGCGCTGCCGAGCGGAAGAGCCAAGTCGGCACCGGCGACCGATCGGAGCGGATCCGGACCTATAATTTTCCGCAGGGGCGAGTTACCGACCACCGCATCAACCTCACGCTTTACAAAATAGAAAAGGTGATGAGCGGGGAGGCGTTGGACGAGATCATCGACGCAATTCTGGCCGAGGACCAGGCCGCGAGGTTGGCTGCTGTTGAAACAGGCTGACGGGACGTGTGGCTGGCTTGTTGCCGAAGCTGCGGCAGCATTATCGGCGGCTGGTGTCGCGAATCCCCGGCGGCAGGCCCGCCGATTGGTTTCCGGAGCTCTCGCGGTACCGCCCCCTGATCTCTTTGGATACCCCGAGCGGGCCTTAGACGAACAGCAGATCGGACGGGTGCGGGCATTGTTGCATCGTATGGTCGCCGGTGAGCCTCTAAGCCGCATCTTCGAAAGACGCGAGTTCTGGGGGTTGGAGTTCAGTCTGTCGGCCGACACTCTCGACCCTCGGCCCGAGACGGAGACGGTGATCGAGGCCGTGCTGAGACGGGAGCCCGATCGAAGCGCGGCCCGCCGGGTACTCGATCTCGGCACCGGTACGGGCTGCCTCTTGCTCGCGCTCCTTGCCGAGCTTCCGGCGGCGAGCGGAATTGGTATCGATATCGCCGAGGGCGCGGTGAGGACTGCAGCCCGCAACGCTGTCGACCTCGGTCTTGCCGGTAGCGCCCGTTTCTTCGCCGGAGATTGGGCAAGTGCAGTGTCGGGGAAGTTTGATGTCATTCTCGCGAATCCGCCCTACATCGCGAGCGACGCGCTCGCGCTGCTGCCGCGAGAGGTTGCCTGTCACGACCCATGGCGAGCGCTCGACGGTGGTGAGGATGGTTTACGGTCGCACCGGGCAGTAGCCGAGGCTGCATCGAGGCTTCTTTCTCCCGACGGGATCTTTGCCACCGAAATCGGCGTCGGTCAGGAGGACGCGGTCGCCGCCATAATGAAGGCGAACAATCTGATCGTGGACTGCATCGAGAGGGATTTTGCCGGTATCGCTCGATGCGTGGTCGCGCGTCCCGCGCTGCAAGGCAGGCGAAGTCAGAAAAAGGTTGGAATGCGCTGCGGTCCCGTCTAGGCTGGCCTCGCTCGGGGGCTAGGTGCCGCGGTACAAAGCGGCAATACCCACCTCAAACACCCGAGAGGGGCTAGGGGAATGCTCCTGCCGGACAAAGATCCGATAATGTCCACCGCAATTAGACAGGCGTCATGAGACCAGGTCCAAACAAACGCTCGCGCGGCCGCAACAACGGGAATAACCAACACCACAACCGTCCGCGAATGCCTCATCGGATCCAAACTTTTGACAGCAACGGTCCGAACATCAAGATCCGGGGCAACGCGTACCAAGTCTTCGAACGCTATGTCGCGCTCGCACGTGAGGCGGCGGCGAGCGGAGACCGGATCGCAGCGGAAAATCTGTATCAGCACGCGGAGCACTATTTCCGCGTTATGAATGCGAACGGCGAGGCCAATTCTCCGGGCGGAGCACCACCGCGCCCGACCACTCCGGCGGATCTCGAGTTGGGCGGCACCGAGGGAGAACGCCAGGAGCCAGAAGAAAATTTGGCGCAATCCCGGCCTCACCAGCTGTCGGATGATCAGCCGCCTGGGTTCTGAGCAGGGTGAGAACGGTTTCTGGCGAAGCTGGAAAGGGCGTAGGGGCGCAGGAAGCAGACTGCCCGGTGCTTCAACCTTCCTGATCGGAGCCGACGACTAGGTGGCATTCTCGGACCTCCTCGCGTGGAATCCTCAGTGTGGCCGCAGGGTTCAACTGGCGCAGAACAAGCTCGTCCCCTTCCCAGCCCACGAACTGCTTTATCAAAACCGCCTGTCCCTCTTTATATACGACCACGTCCCGGCCGCGGATCGGTGGCTTGAACGGGTTCACGTGCAATAACCACCCCGGCTCATAGCGTGGTTCCATGCTGTCGCCGACCATGTAGATGGCGTAAGCCGAGCGCACGCCGCTCAAGTTGGCTGGCCGCGGCGTGTATCCGATCGGGCCATCTTCAAGGAACATCTCCTGGTCGGTCCCCCCCCGCGCACCACTGCGGATTGGTATCCGATCCGGCTCATGGAGGGGGCGCGGCGGCGAAGCGGCGGGTGTAGTGGACCCGGCAGATGGTGGGCGGCCTCGTCCGGGCCGTGGGGTCTCGCCTGCCGGTGGACTGGCTGTGGTATCGACTGCATGCCGCAAGACCTCGTCCTCTGGCACACGAAGGAAAGCCGCGAGATGCACGACCTCCAGCGGCTTCATCTGACGATCTCCCTTGAGCATGCGGGATACGGCCGATGGGGCAAGACGGAGATGGCGAGCGAGATCCGCTTGGGATGCACCGACCCGCGCCAGGGCTTGGCTGAACCAGGAACCGTCCATAATGCGTCCTTCACAATTTGCTGTTGTTGACAGGCTAACAACGAATGCCTAACATACCGGTGCATTACTGACAAGCCAATTGATCAAGTCGAACGAATATGACAAAGCTTCTTTCGTATCCTGGGTTTGAAGATTCAGAGAAGGATGGCGGTTGCGCCTATATAGTCGACGAATCGGGCGGTCGCCGTCCTTGCGGAGCCACGCTGCGGCCGTCCTCGTCTTATTGTCCACATCATCATTTGCTTTGCCACATCGTGGGCGGAAGCAAGGCTGAAAGCGATAGACTGCGCGAAGTCGAAGCCCTCGCAAGCGCTGTCGGCGGCCGTCGCGCGCGACAGCGTGCCGAGCCCACTCGACAGTTCCTAAAGCGGCTGGAGCAGGCTGTCCGCGAAGTTTTTTGACGATATTGTTCACGTTTTGTTCGGAGGGCGGATGACGCAGAAACACTCTCGGCATTCTCGGCATGGGCCGCCAGCCCGGGAAATTGCCGATACTATGCCGACCCCGGAGCGGAGCAACCATGGCATTGTCGAGCGCTTAGAACGGACGATCAGCGATAGTTCGGGCCGACCTGCCCGACCCTATCGCTTTGTCGACACGCTCGCGGTCATGGAAAGACGCGGCTCGATCACCGCGGGAATGCGGCAAGCCGGAGAGGATTTCCGAGATTGTTTTGCCGTCGCGCAACTCGACCCCTTGAGGGCCTTTGACCTATCCCGCCCGAAAATTGGTAGCCGGAGCGGCTTTAGACCGGTGGAGGAACCAGGGTCCCGAATCGAGAATGCGCGCAGGAGGGTTTGGCGTGCCACCCTTGCGGTTGGCGGCCTGGGCTCAGCCGGCGGTTCGTGTGTATGGCACGTGATCGGATGGCAGCAATCGTTGAAGGAGTGGGCGCTCGAACAGGGCTGGAACGGGCGGCGCGTGAGCCAGGAGGCGGCTTCCGGCATCCTGATTGCCTCATTGGGTACGCTCGAGGCGCATTTTGCTGTAGACGCCTGACGGCGACAGCACCGCACCCCCCGCGGGTCGGGTGCGCAGGTGCTGGTGGTGGCCGGAACTCCGTATCGGCCCCGTCCGGATTTGACCGCTTCCGGCGGCCCGAGCCGGTGCTCTCCTGTAAAAGAGCCACACCAGAGTTCAGTCCTCGGGCAATCGCCGGCATCCCGGCGTTCGCCATCAGCGCGACGCCTTAAAGGCAAATACAAAAGGATTTCTAAAGGATGCGCGCGAGGCGCTTGCACGCCACTTCGCTTGGCTCGGGAGCGGAGTTGCCTAGGAGCGACCTCATCGCCGCTCTGACCCCCGCAGAAGCGCGGGCGTTGCTCTACGAGTGGACCTTCTGGGCCCGGCCCAATCAGTCGCCGCCGAATGGAGAGTGGCGGGTTTGGCTCGTGCTGGCGGGCCGCGGCTTCGGCAAGACGCGAACGGGCGCAGAAATGATCCGCGCTCGGGTCACTGCGCGAACCGCACATCGACTTGCGCTCGTAGCGCCGACAGCCGGCGATGCCCGCGATGTCATGGTCGAAGGAGAAAGCGGCATCCTGGCTATCTCGCCACCTTGGGAGCGGCCGCGGTATGAGCCGTCGAAGCGGCGTTTGACTTGGCCGAATGGAGCCATTGCCACGCTTTTCAGTGCCGACGAACCCGAGCGCCTTCGCGGGCCGCAGCACGATGCGGCGTGGTGCGACGAGCTTGCCAGTTGGCGCCACCCGGAGGCCTGGGACATGCTCATGTTCGGCCTGCGCTTAGGAGGTGATCCGCGCGTCGTGGTGACGACGACGCCTCGGACGACGTCGCTCATTCGTGGGCTGATCGCCGATCCGACGGTGATTGTTACTCGGGGGACCACTTACGAGAACCGCGCCAATCTCGCCTCGGCGTTCTTCGGACAGATAATTCGGAAATATCAAGGGACTCGTCTCGGCCGCCAGGAGCTCGAAGCTGAGCTCCTCGAAGATGTTCCAGGTGCCTTGTGGAACCGCGGCATGTTGGAAGGATTGCGCGTCCGCGCAGCTCCGCCGCTAACAAGAGTAGTTGTCGCGATCGATCCAGCGGCGAGCTCGACTGAGCGGGCTGATGAAACCGGCATTATTGTCGCCGGCAAGGATGCCGGCGGACGAGGTTGGGTACTCGCTGACGCCTCGGGTCGCTATCAGCCGACGGAATGGGCCAAGACTGCTGTTTCGGCTTATCGCGCGCACAGGGCCGATCGAATTGTAGCCGAGGTAAACAATGGCGGCGACATGGTCGAAGCGACGTTGCGAGTGATCGAGCCAAACGCGCCCTTCTCTGCCGTTCGTGCTTCCCGGGGAAAGGTAACTCGCGCAGAACCGATTGCGGCGCTCTACGAGCAAGGCCGGGTGCACCATTTGGGAGTGTTCCCGGAGCTGGAGGATCAGATGTGCGCCTTTACCGCCGATGCGCACGGCAACGTTTTGACCCGTTCGGCCGGTTACTCTCCGGATCGGGTAGATGCGCTGGTTTGGGCATTGACCGATCTCCTGGTCGACGCGATGCCCGCAGAGGGGATTTACGAGGTGTATCGCCAGCTTAGTGGTCAACTGGCTGGTATTGGGAAACGCGATTCTTAAAGGCGCTTCGCCAATCATTACCGGGAAGGAGCCGATCATTGACGCTGCTCGTCAAAGACGCCAATACTACGACACAATCAATTTCGACGCAGATTGACATTGCGGGCAACCTCGTCCCGGTTCATGCACCGGCAGCAATCGCAAATGGCGTAGCGACT
>VAZT01000263.1:4075-8783 GCA_005884825.1 Alphaproteobacteria bacterium | reverse complement strand
AATGATCGCCCCGCCGCCGTCGCTGATGACGCAACAATCGAGCCGATGCAGCGGGTCGGCGATGATCGGCGAGTTGACGACATCTTCGACGGTGACGACGTCGCGCAGCATCGCATGCGGATTATGCTGCGCGTGATGTGAGGCGGCGACCTTGATCCATGCGAGCTGCTCGCTCGTCGTGCCGTATTGGTGCATGTGGCGCATCGCGCACATTGCGTACATGTTCGCAGTCGCCGGACCATAGGGGTTTTCAAACGGCGCGTCGGGCGTGTTCTGGGCAGTACGCGCGGCGGTTCCGGTTGCTTGGCCCTCGCTGCGCGGTCTGCCGGCCAGGGTGATCAGCGCGATACTGCATTTGCCGAGCGCGATCGCCTCGGCGGCGTGGCCGACATGAATGATGTAGGACGAGCCGCCGCTATCGGTCGAATCCATGTGGCGCAATTTGAGGCCCATATAATCGGCCATCGATAGCGGTCCGAGCCCCGGCGCATCGCCGGCACAGAAATAGCCGTCGATGTCGCTCTTGCTTAGGCCGGCGTCCTCGATTGCTCCTTTGGCCGACTCGGCATGCAATTGAGCGAGCGACTTGTCTTCGGCCTTGCGCGTCGGATGCTCATAGATCCCGACGATATAGGCCTTGTTCTTGATGCTCATCGCGGCTGGTCCTCTTCCTCTGACGGCGAAAGCAACGGTCGAAGAATGGTTTACCGTTCGGCGAGCGCGGTCAATCCCGTACTCCGATCGCCGCTAAAATGCCGGCGGGATCATCGGTGCCGGCACGATGTGCTCTTCGACGCCGCGAACGCCGGGGATGTTCTCGGCGGCCACGCGCAAGGCCTGCCGCTCTTCTTCGGGGCGATCGTCGGATACCCAGATGTGCACGACACCATCCCTGACGATGATGTCGGCTGCCCAGGTGTGGACCCACTCCTGCCCCCGCAGCTCGGCCAGGAGTTTTTGGCGGATCGTGCGATCGTCGGTGGCGGTATCGGTGCTGAGGCGACTTCCCGCCGCCGCCAGCGCGCGCACGAGGTTGGCCCGGCTGACGATGCCGACCAGCTTGCCATCCCTGACGACAGGCACCCGCTTGATCCGTTTGGTCTCGAGCAGATTCGCGATATCGGCGAGTTCGGTGGTCTCGCTGACAGAGGTGACCTCGCTCGTCATGACGTCTCTGGCCGTGCGGCCGTGCGATTTGACGTAGGCGCGTGCGAGCTCCTCGTCCGATCCGACGGTGTCGAGCCACCACGAGCGCCGGCGTCCGGTTCTGCGGTCGGGCCGGCGATCGGTTCCCATCTCGACGCGATGCAGCAGGTCGCCCTCGCTGACGATCCCGACAAGTCGATTTTGGGCATCGACTACCGGAAGCCCGCTGATGCTCCGCTCCGACAGGATTTTAGCGATCTCCTGAACGGGTGTGTCCGGGCTGACGGTGATCACATTAGTTGTCATCACGTCCATGGCGCGCATCGGACAATCCTCCCTCTAGATTTGCCGGTTGCAAGGCTACTTTAGCACGCACTCACCCTACTACAGCGATTCCTTGAATCTCGACGAGCATTTCCGGGCGGGCCAGACCCGCGACGGTGATCAGTGCGCTCGCGGGAAAATTGTCGCCGAAGATTTCCTTCCGCAGCTCGGTGAACCGGTCGCCGTAGCGCGCGTCGGTGATGAACACCGTCATCGTCACCATATCGGCGAGGCTGCCGCCGGCCTCCTCGAGAGTCTGGTTCAAGCGGGCAAATACCTCACGGACCTGTGCGTCGAAATCGCCGGCAAGCGAGTTTCCCGATGCGTCCGCCGCACCAACCTGCCCGGCGAGCCAGACGATCCGCCCGCCTTCGGTGATCACCGCCTGCGAGTAGGCCCGCGCTTGCGCTGTCGGCCGTTCGATGTACCGCCTGCGCGGCCCGTCCCCGGTATTTTCGGCCAATATCGAACCTGCCCTTAAGAGCCGGCGCGGCGGATGTTGGCGCTGCGCTCGGGGATGCCGGTTTCCTCGAAGCAGACCCGGGCGAAGGCCGCAACGCCGTCGCGGATCACGTCCTTCGACGGGAGCGCGAAACAGAGGCGCAGATGGGATTTGCTTGTCGTCGGGTTGCACGACCATTCGGGTCCCGGGTTGAAGGCGATCCCGGCTTTAGCGGCGGGCCCGACCAGCTTGGTGACATCGACCCGGTCGGGAAGCTTGAGCCATAGAAAGATGCCGCCCTTCGGTTTCCACATCTTCTCGACCGCGGTGCCGAACTCGCGCTCGACGGCCTCGACCATCGCGTCGAGCTTCCCGTGCAACGTTTGGGTCAGGCCCTCGACGTGCTCGCCGAAATTCCGCGAGAAGTATTCGGCGACGACCATCTGATCGAGCGCGCCGGTGCCGCTGTCGGCCTCGCGCTTGCAGGCGACGATTTGGTTCATGACCTCCGGGACGGCGACCACGTAACCGAGGCGCAACGACGGCGCCAGGGTCTTTGAGAAGGACCCGATGTGGATCACCTGCTGCGGGTCCATCGCATACAACGATGGCGGACCCGACCCCGCCCAAGTCAGGTCGGCATAGCACTCGTCCTCGAAAACCGGGACGCCGTGCTTGCGGGTCAGTGCGAGCAATTGCTCGCGGCGCTCGCGCGGCAGGATCGAGCCGGTCGGGTTCTGGACCGTCGGGATCGTATAGATGTATTTCGGTACGATATTTTTTCGCCCGAGGTCCTCGAGGATCCGGGCGAGCGCATCGATCCGTAGGCCGTCGTCGTCGAGGCAGCTGATTGACAAGATCGATGCCCTGCCCGGAGCCGGAGGTGATCAGGACATCGTCTGCCGAGCATTTGATGGCCGGGCGGTGCGAGACCTTGTCGACAACGAGATCGCGCAGCCCACGATAGCCCTGCGGCCCGTCGAAATTGTAGAGGGCCAAGTCAGCCCCGCGGCGCCGCAGGACCGTGGTTGCGGCATCGGCCAGAGCCGGCGCCGGGACCCGCTCAGGGTCGTTGTGCCCGCCGATGAAATTGTATTTCGGAAAGCCGGTCCAAGGCGGCGCCGCCGGCGGAAGGTTCTTGTTGAAGCGGTTGCTGTAAGCAAAGCCGGCGGCAGTCATCATTCATTCCTTTCTGGTGCGGTACGCTCTCATCGTCATGCCCGGGCTTGACCCGGGCATCCACGAAGTCTCCAGGGCCTGAGGCGGTGGCGTGGATTGCCGGGTCGAGCCCGGCAAGACGAACTCGGGCGCCTTAGGACGCCTCTGGGCTAGCGCGCGGTCGGGGCGTATTTGCCGGTCTTCTGCGGGGTGATGTCGGGATAGGCGCCCGCAGTTTTTTGCGCCGCCTGCTCGTGCATCTGCAGCCGCGTCCGCCGATCCCAACTGCGCTTCAGCTCGTCCTTGACGTTGAAGGCGAGCTTGCCGACGCCTTCGATCTCGAGCTCGATCTTGTCGCCGTCCATAAACGGGTTGAGACCGCGGTGATTGGTCCCGGTGGCGACGATATCGCCCGGCTCCAGGGTGTGGACGGAAGTCAGCCATTCGATGCAGCGCGGGATCTTGTGCGCCATGTCGCTGGTGTTGAAGTTCTGCATCAAGGTACCGTTGTTCCACAGCCGGATCTGCAGTTTTTGCGGGTCCGGGATCTCGTCCTTGGTGACGAGATACGGACCTATCGGCGCGAAAGTGTCGCGCGACTTCATGGCAAAAAAGCCGGGGGCGGGTAGGCCGCGCGCCGAGCCGTCGATGAAGTTGGTGTAGCCGAAGACATAGTCCATCGCATCGGCGGCTTTGACATTGCTCGCGCGCTTGCCGATGACGACCGCCAGCTCGGCCTCGCCCTCGAAGATCGTCGCCGGCACGTCGGGCAACACCATCGTGTCGCCGGGGCCGCAGATCGCGCTCGGCGATTTGTGGAAGGCGTTGATCGGCGCGGGCGCGCTGCGCGTGCCGTCCTCCATGTAGTTGACCGCCATTGCGTCGATGTTGGTCGGCTTCGGCAATGGCGGCCGCACCCTGACCGATGACAGCGCGACACCCTGGCCGCTCGCCGCCGCATCTTCGAGCCGGCCGCGGTATTGGTCGAAGCGGGCGATCAGCCCATTGATCAGATCGCCGGGGCCGGTGTGCGGTACGTCGCGCACGACCGACGACACGTCGACGACGCGGTCGCCCTTCAGCACGCCCAATTTGTAGTCGTCAAAATACAGCAGCTTCATGTTGGCGCTCCGTTACTCGATGGGGACGAAAATGCAATTGCGGACCTTGCCGTCGACCGCCTTGGAGAGGTGCCCTTTCCCGGTCGTGTCCTCGACGAGGATCACCTCGCCGGCGGCAATCGTGCGGCTCTCGCCGTCGCTCGCCGTGATCTGCACCCCGGCGTCGAGGTTGATGATGTATTGCCGCCGTGGTGCGGGATGCCAGTCGAGGTCGTAAGTCGGCGGGACTTCGCGGAAGATGATACCGGTTGCCGGCAGGCGCTTCGAAAGCTTCCCCCCGCGCGTTTCCTCGACCCATTCGACCTCGATGTCCCGGAAATGGGACTGGCCGCTCGAATCGGTGTAGAGATTGTGTATCCGCATCGGCGTGGCCTCCCTCGAAACTGGCTTCGAACCGGCATACTAGCGGGGGAGCAGAGCCCGGCGCCAGCCCTGTCGATTATGCCTGCTGCGGCGCCGGCGCGTAACCGGCCGCCGCGCGCCGCCCGGCCGGCTTGAGGCGCAGCATCGGCCGCTC
>VAZT01000263.1:0-4017 GCA_005884825.1 Alphaproteobacteria bacterium | reverse complement strand
GGGATGACCGGCAATCGCCGGTTCAAGGCGAGCCATAGCGCCAGATAGGAACCGAACACCGGGAAGAGCGTGATGAATTGGCGCAGCGGCACGCTGAGCACGAGACCGGCGAGCGCCAGCAGCGCGATCCGGCCGTCGAGAATGCGGGTGTGGCGCAGTTTGTAGAAAGCTATCCCCGCGGCGAAGAAGCCGACCAGCCAGCCCCAGCCGCTGAGCAATTCGAAAAACCAACCCCATTTTTCGAGCGGATAGAGCATCTCAAAATGCACACAGGCCATACCAAAGGCCAGCAGCAGGAACGCCACTCTGACGGTCAACAGCCGCAGCAGACCCAACCCCAGCACCATCAGGTACATCGTGAATTCGAGGCGCAAGGTCCACAGCGACCCGTTGATTTCGAGCCCGACCGGATTGCCGATGAAGGAGACGCCCGGCAGCTCGTGCACGGTCTGATCGAGCAGCGTGTTGCCGACGACATATTCGTATGGTTCGAAGCGGCTCAAATAGGCGCCGAGCGGCAGCGTCGTGACAAGGGGCCCCAGAACGAAAGCCGATGTCAGCGTGGCGATAAACAGCCCGGGGAAGATACGCAATGCGCGCTTCGCGAGGTAGTGCAGCGGATTGGGCGTCTGCTCGAAGCTCTGCGTCACCAAAAACCCGCTGATTGCAAAGAATATGAACACCCCGACCAGGCCGAGGATCGACTGGTTGCCGGTCAGCAGGATCAGCCACTCGTTATTTTGGGTGCCCTCGGAAATCAGAAAGGAATGCGAGAAGATGACCGCAATCGCGGCGAGCAGGCGCAACGCGTCGAAATTATTCTGTCTCGGCCGCGATGCGTTCAAAGGCGCATCAGCCGAGCGACGCGCTCACGGTGCCAGCTGGCGTCGCCGAAGGCGACCTCGGAGGCCTTGGCGCGCTTGAAATAGAGCTGCAGATCGTGCTCCCAAGTCATGCCGATGCCACCATGCAATTGGATGCCGGTGCCGGCGACCTTGCGGTACATGTCGGAGGCGGCAGCCTTGGCCATCGATACCGCAAGGAGCGCCTCGTCGAGCCCCTGGTCGACGGCCCAGGCCGCGTAATAGGTCAGCGACTTCGCGTTCTCGATCGCGACCAGCATGTCGGCGGCCTGGTGCTTGACGCCCTGATAGCTGCCGATCGGCTTGCCGAAGGCGATGCGGATCTTGGCGTAGGCGACCGTCATGTCGAGCACCAGCTGGGCGCCGCCGCACATCTCTGCGGCCAACGCCACAGTCGCGCGCGCGATCACCCGCGACAACGGTGCCCAGCCTTGATGTATTTCACCGAGCAAGGCGCTGGCCGGCAATACGACATTGTCGAGCCTTACTTCACAGAGTTTGCGGGTCTCGTCGATCGTCGGCAACACGTTGACGGCGAGCCCGCGGGTGTCCCGCGGCACCAGAAAAAGACTGACGCCGTCCTCCATTGTGCTGCCGTCACGGGTGCGCGCCGCCACGACGAGAATGTCGGCGATATGGGCGTCGCCGACGAACAGCTTGCTACCCGATAGCGTGAAGCCGCCGCCGGCCTCGCGCGCCGGCATTGCAATGCCGACGGCATCCCAGCGCAGATTGGGCTCGGTCCACGCGAGCGCCGCTTTCGCTTTGCCGGCGACGATCTGCGGCAGCCATTGCCCCCGCTGCACCGGCGTTCCGGCTTCGCCGATCGCGGCGCCGCCGAGCAATACGGTCGACAGGAATGGGCCCGACATTACGGCGCGGCCCATCTCCTCCATCAAGACGACGAGATCGACGACGCCCAGCCCGCTGCCGCCTTCCTCCTCAGGGTAGATAATCCCAAGCCAACCCTGCTCGGCGAGCTTCTGCCAGAACTCGTCGGTGATGGCCGCCGGCTCTGCCATCCGCTGGCGAACGAACTGGGTAGTGCACTCGCTCTCGAGGAACCGACGCGCGGTATCCCGCAGCAGCTCCTGCTCCTCGGTAAAGCCAATGTCCATCGATTGGCCTTTCCTCGTCAGCCGACCGCGAGCGGGAGCCCGTGCGCCTTCAGGAAGGAGAGGCGGTCCCAATACCCTCGCTGAAAGGCGATCTTGTCGTTCTCGATGCGGAAGAAGCCGCACCCACGCAGCCCGAGCGGGTCTTTCCATTCGAGGATCGCCCATTGGCCGTCCTCGAAGATGTTCTCCACGATGCAGACCATCTTCGCTTCGGCGAAATCGCGGGCGAACATCTCGCGGATCGCCGCACGGCCCTCTACCGGCTCCCGCACCACCTGGTGATTGACGGCATGCTCAGCGTAAAACGCGGCCATCTCATCCGGGGCGCCCCGGTTGAACGCCTCGACCCAGGCGGCGACCAACTCGCGCGGACGCATTAGGACTGACTACTCACAGAGGGGCCCATTATTAACCAATTCTGCAACGCTTGCTCCGGCCAAGCTACATCACCAAAAGTATATCCTTCGAATGAGCTCATAAAACCGCCGTCAATGAACAATGTAAAACCCACCACATCACGCGGCGAGGGCAGCTTCGTCCCGAAATCAGTCGACAACACGGTATTTTCGGGCTCCGCTCGCAACGACTCCGGCAGCGGATCAAACTCCATGAAATAGCCGGTGCCGGTCATATACCGTGTGGGAAACCGCAAGACCGGTATCTGCTTCAGAAACGGGGAACCCAGGCCAAGCTTCTCGGCAATGAGCGACTGGATGATCTTCGTCTCAGCGGTGCTAGGGGTCAACATGAGGACACGCGCTCCGTCAAATGACGATCCACGCCGATCCTACGACCGCCGTGCCATCCAGTATGACCCCTCGCACGGTCACCTCATTTCCACCCACGTCCAACGTCGCTTCGAAAACGCCCCTGGCGTTTGGTGTGAGTTCGCCTGCTTGAAAGGCAGCATCGACCGCATCCTGAATTGCCTGCGCCGCCGCTTCTCGGCTGCCGTACACGCGCATGAGCCGGTCCAAGTGATGGCGCCGACTGGCGAAGATGTGATGTAGTTTATTCGGGTTTCGCATCCCATGGCAGGCTACCCTTTCGGCAATCCGAGGACGCGCTCGCCGATGATGTTGCGCTGGATCTCGCTGGTGCCGCCGGCGATCGTGTATTGCCGGGCGCCGAGGACGCGGTGGTGCCAGCGCGCAGCGTCGGGCACCGCCTCGGTCGGCGCATCGACCGTCGCGTAGGGACCGAGCAAGGTTGAGGAGAAATCGGCGATGCGCAGCGCGAGCTCCGAGCCGAACAATTTGAGGATCGAGCCTTCGGGGCCGGGCGGCTCGCCGCGCAACCGGCGGGTGAGGCCGCGCAGCCGCGTCACCTGCAGCGCTTTGACGTCGATCGCCAATTGCGCCAGCTGCTGGCGGATATGGCTCTCGTTCCAGGCCGGCTCCTGGCGATTGGGGAATTGCTTTGCGAGTTCGCCGAGGCGGGCGATCTGCGCGGCGTGGTCCCGCCCGCCGGCGCCGCTGCGCTCGAACATCAAGGTCGTGATCGCAACCTTCCAGCCCTCATTCAGCGGCCCGACCAGATTTTCCTTCGGCACCGCGACATCTTCGAAGAACACCTCGTTGAAGTGGCGGTGGCCGTTGAGCAGCACGAGCGGCCGCACCGCGATCCCCGGCGTCTTCATATCGACGAGCAGATAGCTGATGCCGTGATGCTTTGGTGCCTCGGGATCGGTGCGCACCAGCAGAAAGCACCAATCGGCAAAATGCGCCCCCGATGTCCACACCTTCTGGCCGTTGACCACGAAGTGATCCCCGTGATTGACGGCCCGGGTGCGCAGGCTCGCCAGATCGCCGCCGGCATCGGGCTCGGAATAGCCCTGGCACCACAGCGCGTCGGCGCTGAGGATGCGCGGCAGGTGGCGCTTTTTCTGCTCTTCGGTGCCCCAATGAATGAGGGTCGGCCCCAGCAGGTTCAGCGCGCTGGCGGTTGGCAGGATGGGCGCGCGGGCGCGGAAATATTCCTCGTCGAAGATGACCTGCTGCATAAAATCGGCGCCGCGGCCGCCATACTCTTTGGGC
>VAZT01000262.1 GCA_005884825.1 Alphaproteobacteria bacterium | reverse complement strand
GCTTGGGAACGCGAACGCTTGGCCTCTGGCCTAGACGCCGTCGTGATCAACGCCTCTGGCTGCGGCACCATGGTGAAGGATTACGGCTTTATGTTGCGCGAGGACCATGTTTACGCGCAGAAGGCGGCGCGTATCGCTGCGCTCGCGCGCGACGTCACCGAGGTCGTCGAGGCGCTCGGTCTCAGCGCAAATCCAGGCGTCGTCACTGCACAAAACCAGCGTGTCGCCTACCACTCCGCCTGCTCGATACAGCACGGACAGGGGATTCACGCGGGGCCAAAGAGGCTCCTCGCAGCCGCGGGCTTCGAGCCTCTGGAAGTACCGGAGGGCCATCTCTGCTGCGGCTCGGCGGGGACCTACAACATCCTGCAGCCGGAGATCGCTGCCGCGCTGCGGGATCGCAAGTTGGCCAACATAGCAGCCACTGACCCCGATCTGGTCGCAACCGGCAATATCGGCTGCATCACCCAGCTCGCAGCCGGTTCCGCAGTTCCGATCGTACATACAGTCGAACTCCTCGACTGGGCCACCGGCGGGCCGAAGCCGACAGCGTTGCGGAGCAGTCATCTCGAACGCCGACCGAAATACGCGGAGAACAGGAACGTCAGCAAAAGAGCGGCGAAGCCGATCAATGTCGGCTCGATCCAGCCGATACCGCCAGCCAGCAACCGTTCTCCTGCCGCACCGAGCTCGACATAGGCGATCGTCATAGGCAATTGGCCGATCAACGATCCGAAGGCGTAGGCGCCGAGCGGTAGCGAGGTCAAACCCAACCCGTAATTGCCAACACTATGGGGCATGATCGGGATCAGCCGCAATAATGCCACGGCACGCCAACCGCCCCGCTCGACCCACTCCAACAGCGATGTGACGCGCGCGCGTTGTTGCAAATCGATGAACCCGGAACTGATGTAGCGCGCGAGCAGAAAGCCCGCCCCCGCCCCGGCTACGCTGCCCAATTCGGCCCAGACGATTCCCCATCCGGTGCCGAAGAGCAGCCCGGCGACGATCGCGAGCAGGGTGCGCGGGATGAACACGAGGCTTGCCGCAACATGTACGGCCAAAAACCCCAACGGGGCTGCGGGATACCGGCCGATTGTGGCGGTGATGGCGATCGGATCGAAAAGCGTCTTCCAATGCCAGGCTGCCATAGCGGCAATTGCGATGAAGCCGAGGACCATGAGGCGGGGTGCGCGGCGTAAAGGAACAGCCGCCGCCGCTCCGCCAATCTTCGGCGTCATCTCACCACCGAGATGCTGGGAGAAGTCGAAGCGGTTTTCGGATCGGGCAATACCTCCTCGAGGACGTGCGGTCGAGCGGCTCGGCGCTTCAGCCAAATCACACCACACAGATCCACGACGCCGACCCCCAGCCGGTCGAAAACACCGTATTTCGAGATACCGCCTCGCCGCGCACGATGATTAACCCGGATCGACCGCACGATCCCCCCCTCGCGCAATACGAGAGCCGGAAGAAACCGGTGCATGTGGTCGAAATACGGCAGGTCTAGGAAAAGCGAGCGCGGAAACAGCTTCAAACCGCATCCAGTATCAGGCGAGCCGTCTCCGAGCATCCGGCGTCGGACCCGGTTGGCGATTTGGGATGCAAAGCGCTTCGTCCACCTGTCCTGCCGACTTTCGCGATAGCCGGCAATCAACAGCGGCGGCGCCACCGGCGCGGTGAGCACCATGCGCCACAATTTCGGGATGTCGGCCGGATCGTTCTGGCCATCTCCGTCGAGCGTTGCGATCCAGACCGCGCGCGCTGCTTTCACCCCGCTCCGGAGCGCGGCACTCTGGCCATAATTACGCATGTGCCGCAGCAAGCGCAAATGCGGGGCGGCGGCTTGAAGACGCGCGACTTCGGTGACGGTCCCATCCTCGCTGCCGTCATCCACACAAAGGATTTCATAGTCCAACAACCCGTCGAGCGCTGCGCGAACCTCGGCAACGAGCGACGCCACATTGGCCGCCTCGTCCTTTACGGGGATGACGACTGAGAGATCCATCAAGCTCCGCGACTGATTCGGTCGATCTTGAGGATTAGCGGCAAAGGGTCGCGCGATCGCTCAATAGCGTACTAGGGATCAGCGGTCGACCCAAGCGATCCTGAGGATGTTGGTTGCGCCGGGTGTGCCGAACGGCACGCCTGCTGTGATGACCACCCGTTGACCGGGTTCGGCAATCTTCTCGCGACGAGCAATTCGCACGGCTTGCTGCACCATATCACCGAAATTTTTGACATCTCTGGTGTGTACGCAGTGCGCGCCCCATAAGACCGCGAGCCGCCGGGCGGTTCCGAGGTTTGAGGTCAGCACCAGAATCGGGGCCTCGGGGCGTTCGCGAGCGGCGCGCAAGGCAGTCGCACCGGAAGTCGTATACGAAACAATTGCCGCCGCACCCACTAGACCCGCGACCTGACAAGCGGCGGCGCTGATCGCGTCCGGAGCGGTGTGCTCGTGCTCGATGCGCGTACTTTCCATTATCGAGTGATAAAGTGGGTCCCTCTGCACTCGGCAAGCGATTCGGTCCATGATCGCGACCGACTCGACCGGGTAGCGTCCAGCCGCCGTTTCGGCCGACAGCATCACTGCGTCCGCCCCCTCGTACACGGCGGTTGCCACGTCGGAGGCCTCGGCGCGCGTCGGGGCCGGCGAAGCGATCATCGATTCCAGCATTTGTGTCGCCACGATCACAGGCTTCCCGGCTAGTCGGCAGGCGTGGATTATCTCCTTCTGTACGCTCGGCACGTCCTCCGGCGGCATCTCGACACCCAAATCGCCCCGCGCGACCATCAAACCATCGGCCAGCTCGATGATCTCGGGCAGGCGCTGGATCGCCGATGGCTTTTCGAGTTTGACCATGACGCCGGCCCGCCCGGCGATCAGCTTTCGTCCCTCGGCCACATCATCGGGACGCTGCACGAAGGAGAAGGCGATCCAGTCGGCCCCTTGCTCGAGCGCGAAGGCGAGATCGGCGCGGTCCTTGTCAGTGACCGCGGACAACGGCAACACGGCATTCGGGACATTCACCCCCTTTCGGTCAGAAAGCGTTCCCCCGATCAGGCACAAAGTGTCGGCGAACGCCGCACCGCAGGTTTCAACGCGAAGCCGAACCTTGCCGTCATCGACGAGCAGCTCGGTGCCCGGGCGTATCGCATCGAAGATTTCGGGATGCGGCAGTGGTGCGCGTCTCCGGTCGCCGCGCTGTTGGTCGAGGTCGACGCGAAAGGAATCGCCGGCATCAAGCTCGGTCCGACCCTCGGCGAAGGTGCCGAGCCGGAGCTTTGGACCCTGCAAATCGGCAAGAATGCCGATCGGGCGCCCTGTCGCGCTTTCGATCGAGCGGATCGCCGCGAACCGGGCTTGGTGGTCCTCGTGCGTCCCGTGGCTGAAATTGAGCCGGAATACATCTACTCCGGCTTCGAAGAGGGCCCGGATTCTATCAGGCGCCGAGCTCGATGGGCCAAGTGTTGCGACAATCTTGGCGCTGCGGAGGCGCCTCGCATTCATCTCCATAGGAATCCGCTTCACTCAGGGCCAATGTCGCGCCGGAGATCGCCGGCACAGGTGATCTAGGCGTGCTCGTTTTCAAGAAGAGTCTAGGTTTTCGACGCGATCTCACCGGCAGCACATCTCTAGAGAGAGGAGCATAGAAGACTGCTGCCCAGTTGTCTTTTCCGATATCGGCCCCGGGTGGGCGGTTGGGTCATGATGGCTCACCTCACTGTTCCGCCTTGCCAAGCAGCCGGTAGAGACTGCATATCCCCTCCGCGACAGCCCGTCCCGGAACTCGGTGCATTCGCGGACGAATCGAAGGGGCTCGTCGGAAAGGAGTCATCTCTTGGCGTTTTTCGGCGCCCGGGCCGCCATCCATTCTGTATTGCTGACACTGCTGTTGATCGCGCCTCTACCGAGCGGGGCCGAGCAGCTGGAAACCCCTTTCGCGGAAGTTTTCTCGCAGCTCGCGGCGCGGCTGGTTGGCGTGGTCGTCAACATTTCGACGACCCAAGCTACCGCGGCAGCACCGGCAAAGGGAACGCCCGAGGCACAACTGCCGCCGGGATCATCGCTCGACGAATTCTTTCGCGATTTCTTCGGCGAGAAGGGGGCACCAGGCGGGCCAAATCCTCCTGCGCCTCGGGCTGCATCACTCGGTTCTGGGTTCATTATCGATCCGTCGGGGATCGTCGTCACCAACAACCACGTGATCGCAAATGC
>VAZT01000261.1 GCA_005884825.1 Alphaproteobacteria bacterium | reverse complement strand
TCACCGCCTGACGGCTGACGCCGGGCAGGACATAGCGCTCCCTCGGCGTCAACAAGCGGCCGTCGCGCACCAGGAAGATATTGCTGCCCTGACCTTCCGAGAGATTGCCGTTGACATCGAGCAGTACCGCCCAGGCATCCGGCTTTTGCGCCTTCACCTCGCGGTCGGCGAGCACCAGGTTCAGATACTGGTGCATCTTGGCGCGCGGCGACAGCGAGTCGGGCGGCGTCCGCCGCAGCGACGGAGTGATGATTTCAATCCCATCGCGGAAGTGCTTGGCGCGCTCACGCAACGGCAGCGGAACGCATTCGACGATCACATTCGGCCCGTAATAATCCCAGTTGTCGCCGGGCACGCGATTGATGCCGCGGCTGATCCGCTGGGCGATCCAGTAATCCTCACCGGGGCCGAGGAGGTGGCGATTGCGCGTCAACACATCCTCGCTGATGGCGGCCATCTCGGCGGGCGACAGACCCGGATCGATATCGAGGTATCTGAGGGACCGGTAGAGGCGCCCGATGTGCTCGGCGAGCCGGAATGCCTCGCCGTTGAAGCTTCGGGTCATGTCGAACACCGCATCGCCGCGCAGGAACCCCTGGTCGCGGAACGGGATCAGGACCTCGCTCTCGCGGACGATCTTTCCGTTGAACCAGGCGACGCGCTCGTTGGTGAGAGCCATCGACGAACCCTCCTGCGTTTGATCGAGCATTATAGTACCGGTACGTCAACCGAAAGGAGTGCAGCGTGGATCTCGATCTCAAAGGCAAGAACGCGATCGTCACCGGCGGCACGCGCGGCATCGGCCGTGCGATCGCCGAGCTGTTGGCGGCCGAGGGGTGCAACATCGCGGTGTGCGCACGCCACGAGGCGGCGGTGGACGCGACCGTAGCGGCGCTCGCCGGCCACGGCGTCAAAACCTGGGGCGGCCGGGTCGATGTCGCCGACATTGACGGGCTGCGCTGGTGGGTCGCCAAGGCAGCCCACACGCTCGGCGGTCTCGACATCTTCGTCGCCAATGTCAGCGCGTTGGCGCAGAGCATGGACGACGATTCCTGGCGGCGCAGCCTGGAGATCGACATCATGGGCACCGTCGCCGGGGTCGAGGCGGCGATCCCTCTCCTCGAGCAGTCGACGGCCGGCGCGATCGTCGTGGTCGGAACGACCGGCGCCGTCGAGATCGCCGGTCCGCCGCGCCCTTATGCGTCGGCAAAAGCGGCGCTGGTGCCTTATGTCAAAGCGCTCGCCCGCAATCTCGCGGTCAAGAACATTCGCGCCAACATGGTGTCTCCCGGCAACGTCTATTTCAAAGGCGGTGTCTGGAACGTCGTCGAAGAGAACAACCCGGAGCTGTTTCGGACGATGGTCGGACGCAACCCGATGGGCCGCATGGGGACACCCGAGGAAGTGGCAAACGCCGTCGTCTTCCTCGCAAGCCCGCGCGCGAGCTTCGTCACCGGCACCAACCTGATCGTCGATGGCGCGCTGACCCAGCGCGTGCAGTTCTAACAGACCGCTTCACCCGATCAGTTTCTTCAGCCTCTCGGCGATTTGCTCCGGGGCGCTCTCGTGGGTGAAGCTGGCGGTGAACCGGCCCTCCGGATCCATCACGTAGATGACCGAGCTGTGGTCCATCGAGTAGTCGCCGCCGGCCTCCGGATGCTTGGCGTAATAGACCCGATAGCCTTTTGCCGCTTGGGCGACCTGGTCGGCGGTCCCGGTCAGCGCCAGGATCGGGGCATCGAAGCTCGTAACATAGGCTTTGAGCGATTCGGGGGTGTCCCGCTCGGGGTCGACCGTGATGAAGACCGGACGAACCGCGTCCCGCTTCGGCCCGAGCTCGGAGAGCGCAATCGAAATGTCGTTGAGCGCCGTCGGACAGGCGTCGGGGCAATGCGTATAGCCGAAATAGATCAGCGACCATTTTCCTTTGAGGTCGGCATCGGTCACCGTCTTGCCGTTCTGGTCGACCAGCTGAAAGGGGCCGCCGATCGCGCTGGCGAGAGCCGTTCCGGCCACACCCCGCGGGTTATCACGCAAAGCCAGGGCGAGAAAGGCCCCGGTCCCGAGGATGACGAGCCCGGCGAGAACGCCGGCGATCAGCAAAAAGCGGCGTGAGCCGCTCGCGGACGAAGTTCGGACCTGAGCGGTCGGGGGGGTGCGGGCCATGATCCCTCCTCTTCGACTCAGTGCTGCGCCGCGGCCGAATCGGGACCCTTGGCACCGGCCTTCTCGACGGTCACGGTCACTGTGCGAGGACCGGCCTTTTCAAAGTCGAGAGTCAGTGGGAAGAATTGGCCTTCGCGCAGCGGCTGGTTGAGGCCCGTCAGCATGATGTGCTCACCACCCGGCTTCAAGCTGACCGGCTGACCGGCGGGAATATCGAGCCCGGAGATCGGCCGCATTTTCATCACCATGCCCTGCATCGACATCGTGTGCAGCTCGGCCTTCTTCGCGGCCGGGGTAGAGGCTGAAACCAGCCGGTCAGCAGTGGGCGAGGTTATTGTCACGTACGCGGCGCCATTTTCAGCCTTGCCCGGGGTCGCTCTGGCCCAAGCGTTGTCGAGTTCGAGCTGGGTTGGTTGTGCCACCGCGGCGCTCGCGACGGCGAGACCCGCTGCAAAAGCGAGAATCTTGATCGACATCGGAATTCCTTTTGAAATCGCGGGCCCAAGCGGCGGCCGCGAGGATAATTACGGTTATGATGGGGAGGGCTTAGACCGCAGCCGGCGGGGCTCGCGCTTGCATCCGACCATGCCGGATCGAAGCGACAGATACATTCCTCAGAGGCCGCGGCTGGCTCTCGCCGGCAATTTCACGAGGAATTGCAAAGCCAGGCGATCGCGGGAGCGGTGCTACGGGTACGGTGCACAACGGACAATGCTGCACCAGCAGGCCAGGCTTGGCCTTGCCGGGTACGTCACCCGGCCATTGCCCGCAAATACCCACCCCGGGGACGCTGCGACCGACCTCCTTCAGAACGATGATCGAGAGCGCAGCCGGCAACAGGACGTTGCCCAGCAATGCGATGAAAGCGAGCCAGATAGCCCCCGCTGGGCGGCGTCCATGAAAAGGCGCGTTGTCGAACGGGGTCATCCGGTCAACCAACCATGCATACTGTCCCGGTCTCTTTACCGCGCTCCAGTCGGAACG
>VAZT01000260.1 GCA_005884825.1 Alphaproteobacteria bacterium | reverse complement strand
CCCGGCTCGAGGCATATGCAGCCGGCGATTCGCCCCCGCTACTCGCAAAAGGGCATGCTTTCACGCCTCCGGCTCGGTTGGCCCTGGTGTTTTCGGGGAACGGCTCGCAGTGGCGCGGGATGGGGCGGGACTTGCTCGCCGATCCGTTCATTGCCGCATGTATTGAACGGGTCGATGCCGCGCTCCGCCCAATCGTCGGATGGTCGGTAGCGAACGTCCTTCACTCGGTGGAACCGGAAAACCCCTTCGATAAAACGGAGATTGCGCAACCGGCGCTCTTTGCGGTGCAGGTCGCGATCCTCGAATGGCTGGAGGCGCACGGGATCGAAGCCGACGCCGTGTTCGGCCACAGCGTCGGAGAAGTGTCGGCGGCTTACGGCGCAGGCATTCTGTCGCTAGACCAAGCATGCACGGTCATCGCCGAGCGCAGCAGGGCACAGGGGCGCACTGCCGGAACCGGTCGGATGGCGGCCCTCGGGCTGTCGCCCGAAAAGGCCGCTTTAGCCATTGCCCCTTACGGCAATCGATTGACGATTGCCGCGGTCAACAGCCCAAACTCAGTGACGATTGCCGGTGACGCCGCCGCGATCGGCGCGCTCGGTACTGAAGTCGAGCCCAATCGGATCTTCTTTCGTCCCCTCGACCTCGATTATGCCTTCCACAGCCGCTGCATGGACCCGATCCGCGAGCAGCTGTTGGACCGGCTCGACGGGCTGTCGCCGCGAGACGGCCGGCTGCGCTTCGTCTCTACGGTTACTGGCACGACGATCGAGGGGCGCCAGCTCGACGCGGCATATTGGTGGGACAATATCCGCAAACCTGTTCAGTTTGCGCCCGCAGTTGCATCGCTGGAATCCGAGGGCTTCGATGTCTTTCTCGAAATCGGCCCCCATTCCATACTCGACAGGTACCTCCGCGAATGCCTGAAGGCTGCCGGCGGGCAAGGGATTTCAATACCTACTCTGCGACGTCACGAGCCCGAGCGCGATGCGCTGAGGCTGGCGCTGGGGCGCTGCTATGCCGCCGGTGTGGCGATTGACTCCGATGCCCTCGACCCCGGCGACTGTGCGTTCGTGCCGCTCCCTGCTTACCCGTGGCAGCGCGAGCGGTACTGGTTTTCCGAGGACGAGGGCGAGGTCGGAGCATCGCTAAGCAAGCGCAAACACCCGCTACTGGGGAAGCGTCTGGCTACCACCGACGGGATCTGGAAGAACCGGCTCGATCCGGCCCTGCTTTCCTGGCTCGCCGATCACGTCGTTCAGGACAGCATGGTCTTGCCGGGAACCGCATACATCGAGATGGCGATCTCGGCGGTTTTGTCGAGCCCCGCTTGCAATGGGACCGAGATCGAGGGCTTCGAGATCAGGCGCCCGATCTTGATTGGCGCCGGCGCCATGCCCTTGGTCGAGGTGGCCCTGTCGAGCGAGGATGGCACCTTTCGTTTGCGGAGCGGCGACACATCGGCAACCACGTTGCCCCCTGTCGCGGTCGCCCGTGCAGTGCCTCTGGCGAACGGCCCATCGGGGCGAACCGTCTCGGTGGAGGCGATCCAGCGGCGAATGGTAAGCTGGGTCGATGGCGCTGAGCTCTATCGTCGATTCGCTGCGCACGGCCTCATCTACGGACCTGCCTTCCGTGGCGTCGCGGAGATCTGGGCCGGCGAGAATGAGGCGCTCGGACGCATCGTCGCGCCCGCGGCGATAGCAAGCGAGCTTGGCGAGTATCGCATTCACCCAGCCTTGCTCGACGCGTGCCTCCAGATCACGCTGGCGACTATTCCCGATCAGCCGGATCAGGAGGCCCGGGTCGTCTTTGTCCCGAGCAAGGCGGATCGGATCCGTTTCTACGGCGGCGGGGAACGGATCGCCTGGTGCCATATGACCCTGGTTCAGTCCGCGGCTCGCTCGATCGTCGGCGATTTTCTGGTGCTTGGCACCAATGGAGAAATGATCGCCGAGATCGACGGGCTGCGCCTGCGCCGTGTCGATCTGAGTGGTCCGAGTGAAATCCCAGCCTACCAGTGGCGCTATCAACTGCGGCCATCGGCTCTCGACGCCGATGGTGCCGAGGACTTGCCCCGGCCGGCGGCGCTAGCAGCTGCCTGTGCGGCGACAAGCGGTGAGCGCGAGTGCGATGAAGAGACCCGCGTGTTCCTCGATCGCGTTGCTGCGGCCTACGCCGCAGAGGCATTGGCGAGCGCTTTCGGACGCCGTCGGTTCACTGTTTCGCAGCTTGTCACGGAGCGGCGTATCGCGCCCCAACAAGCGCATTACCTCGGGAAAGTTCTTGCGTTCGCCCATCGCTCGGGGGTGGCGGAGCACGACGAGGCCGAGTGGCGCCTCACCGAGATTGGTGCTACTGCGGCACCGGAATGTCTCTGGCGCCAGGCGATCGCCCGCTATCCCGCTCACCTCGCGAGCTTGCAGCTGATCGCACGATACGGTGCGGCGCTTCCCGGGATCCTGCGGTCGGAGATCGATCCGGTCGATTTGGTTTCTGCCGAGCGGGGCTTCGACGCGGTCGAGCAGCTCTATGATTCCGACCCGCTGTTCCGCAGGGCGAACGATATAGCAGCCGGGGTGGTGCGGCAGCTGTACGAGATGATTCCCCGCACCGGCCAGCTGAGTATTCTCGAGGTCGGGGGTGGGACGTGTGGGCTCACCGCGGCGTTGCTCGCGGCGCTCCCCTCCGATCGCGTCGAATACGTCTTTACCGATGCGAGCGAGGCGGCGGTCGCGCAGGCGGAAGCCCGTTTCGCAGCCCTGTCTCGTCTTCGTTGTGCGGTACTCGATCTCGGCACGGATATTGCCGAACAGGGTTTCGACGTCGAGCGGCACGATCTGATCGTTGCCGGGATGGCGCCTACCGCCAGGCCCGGTCTTGACCGGAATCTCGCCGCCATTCGCATGTTGCTCAAACCGGGCGGGCTTCTCCTACTGATCCTCCCGAAAGGGGGTGGTTTTCTGGATCTCGTCCTCGGGATGCCTACCGATCACCTAGGCGAGAGCGATTGGGAGAGGGCCGTCCTCCACGCCCGCTTTGAGGACGTGCATTCGCTCGGCTACCACGATCCGATCGCCGCCGGGGCCGTGCTGATCGGGCGCAAGCCAGAGGCGGCGCCACGCTCGCCGATACCTCGCGAGATCGATTCAGCAACCTGGCTGGTACTGGCCGATGACATTGCCGTCGATCCTGTGCCGACGGTGATCCGCGCGCTCGATCGGCTGGGCCAGCACGTCGTCATCGCTCGGGCCGGTCATTCTTTCGACCGGCTCGGCCTCGACCGGTTCGATGTTAAATGCGGAGATTCGCACTCCTATAATCGGCTCTTCCGCATCCT
>VAZT01000259.1 GCA_005884825.1 Alphaproteobacteria bacterium | reverse complement strand
CATTTCGATCGCGAAGGACGGGCTCCAGGCGCAGTTGACGTCGGCCATCAATTTCGCCTGGGGGCCGAGCGCCCGGCGCACCGCCGCGACCCGCGCGATGTCCTCTTCGGGGTCGACCTCGCACAGCTCGGCGTGATCGACCAGATGGCGCAGATGGGTCTGCGTCAACGGATTGCGCCCGATTTTCATCTTCATGCTCTTGAAGCCGCGGGCGCGGTAGCCCTCGGCTTCACCGGCGAGATCGTCGGCCGTTTTGCCTTCCTGATAAAAGCCGCCGCTGGCATAGGCCTCGACCCGGTCGCGGCAGCCGCCGAGCAGACGATAGAGCGGCAATTTGGCGACCTTGCCGGCAATGTCCCAGAGCGCGATGTCGATACCGCTGATCGCATTCATGACGATGCCGCGCCTACCGTATTGGCGGGTGCGCGCGAACATCTTCTGCCACAGCCCCTCGATCAGCAGCGGATCTTCGCCGATCAGCATCGGCTGCAATAGCTTGTCGATGACGTCCCGCGTGATGCCGCCGCCGACCCCGGCCTCGCCGATCCCGACGACCCGCTCGTCGGTCTCGATCTCGACGAGGAGGCCGCCGCGGCGCGCCTGCATGCCGCCGGCGCTGCCATAAGGCGGGTCGCACCGGTAGGAGAGCGGCGCCGTGCGGATATCGACGATCCTCATCGAGTCAGCCCTCGCCCAAAACGGCCATCAGGTCGCACTGGATCTGCATCGGCGCTGCGAAGTCGCGCGAGGTCAAGGTGTGGCGCGCCGGCCGCGATTGCGGGTCCGGGAACATCGCGACCCAGTGCCGGTTCATGATCTCGCGCAATGAGCGGTCGGTGATCCAGACCGTCATCTTGACGATGTCGTCGGGCGAGCCGCCGGCCGCCGCCATGACCCGCCGCACATTTTCGAACATCAGCCGGCACTGCTCGTCGAGATCGGCGGGGACTTTGCCGGTTTCCGGATCGGTCCCGGAGATCGCGCCGGACACGACAAAAGGTCCGCGCCGGCTGGCGCTCGGGATCGGATTGACGTGCTTCGCCCCCGCCACATCGATGCTTCGCCGCTTTTCCATGGATCACCTCCGATACACCTTATACGCCAGTTCGAGCCATCGTCTTGACGATAACCCGCGAGAAAGCCTACACAGCAAAACCCGCGCTTTTGACAAGCGCAAGCCTCGAGGGAGGATGGCAGATGGCTCGCATCAGGCATATTGCACTCGTCACCGACGATCCCGCGAAGACCGCGGAATTCTACAAGGAACATTTCGGCCTGACCGAGTTATATCGCCGGCCCGGGGATACCGGCGAAAAAGGTGTCTGGCTCAGCGACGGCTATATTTATTTCGCTATTCTGAAATATGGCGAGCCCGGTGCTCCGAAGCTCGGCCCGGGACAAACTTCCGAGATGCGTGGGATTCACCACATCGGATTTTATGTCGACGACGAGCAGGCGACAGCCAAGTCCCTGGAAGCGGCGAATTACTCGCCGGTGCCGATTCCGAAAACCGAGAGGCCAGAGCGGACCCCGATGGGCGACGCGGTCAATCTGAAGTATCTGGGTCCCGATGACGTGCACATCGATATACGCAGCCGCGGCTGGAATGAAGCGATCAGCTTCGCAATGCAGCGCTACGATCTGACGCCGGTCAAAGAGGAAGCAGCCGAATAGTCGGCAACCGTTTCGCTTGGGAGGATGTGCCAATGATCTACGAAGTTCGTACCTACACCCTGCGCCCGGGAACCTTGGCCGAATTCGAGGAACGCTACGAGAAGCGCCTCCCGCTGCGCGAGAAGCACTCCAAATTGGGTGCCTTCTGGCACACCGAGTTCGGTCCGCTCAATCAGGTTATCCACGTCTACCCCTATGACGATTTGCAACACCGCACGAGGGTGCGCGCGGCGATGGCGCAGGACGCCGAGCGCAACGCGCTCCCCGGCGGCCAGGACCTGATCGTGGCGCAGGAAGCCGAGATCATGAACCCGGCGCCGTTCATGCGCCCGCTGGGCAGCCGCAATTACGGCACCGGGAACGTCTACGAGATGCGCACCTATACCTACGCCCCGGGCGACATCCCGAAGGTGCTGGACGCATGGGGCAAAGCCATCGAGGCTCGCGAGAAGTTCTCGCCCTTGGCCGCCTGCTGGACGAGCGAGCTCGGCGGACTCAACAAATTCGTCCACATCTGGGTGTACAAGGACCTGAACGAGCGCGCCCGCGTCCGCGAAGAATCCCGCCGCCCCGGCGGCGCCTGGCCGCCACAAGCGGGCGTTCGCCCGATCCGCCAGGAAAACAAGCTGCTGATCCCCGCCACCTTCTCGCCTGTGCGGTAGGGGCGCCCCGCTGCGGGTCGACCCCGCCGGCTCACCTGCCGGCGCGCTCGACCCGCTCGACGACGGCGCACGACAAGCCGGTAGCGCGCTGTGGCCTTACTGCAGATGCGGCGACGGCGCATTCGCCCAAATATGCTATCGTGATCGAATGCTCGCATGGCCGGCAGCCGATCCGGTTCTAAAACGCTGCCGCGCCGCGCTCGACACGCTGAATGGCGACGGCATCGATCTGTGACGCCTGAAGCGAAGGAGGCAATGCGAGCCCCGGCTCATCAAAACCGTTGGCAATGTTCAGTTTCAGCGCCGCGATGCTCGCGATGGATTGTTCGTCTCAGCTCGCGCTGCGTATTGGCGATCAGCTCGAAAGTGCTGGAGAGGCGGAACAGGATCGCCAGTAACGCGCCCATCTCCATCCAGTTCAGCAGTAGGCTAATCGTTTCGAAACTCATTTCTCTCTCCCTGGCACTGTGTATTCGCAAGGCAAGCCCTCTGATCGCTCGGCGTGGCCGATGTGACCGAACTTTCGCACGGCCGGGCTTGCGCTGACCCCGTTTGGCCAAGAAATCTAGCGTGGATTCAAATCAAATGCCTGTCGACACAATACCTCGGCCGGCGTCAAGCAAGCGTCTTTTGCGGGCCCGTTTCTTTGGTATGCGCCGAGGATCTTGACGGGGTGAGTTCCTCAAGATCGATTGCGCCGCGTTGCCGCGTTCCCCCACGTCGCGCTGCTGACACTGGCGCGGGCCCCGGCCCAACGGAACTGACCAGAGGCGGGAGAGGTTTACGTGCAGAGCCAACATGCAGGACAGACAAGATGACCAAGCATCTACTGGCCGGTGTGGCCGGCGTCGTTCTGATGTCGGGCGTCGGTTTCGCAGACACCTACCCTCCCACGCCGCCGCCGTCGATGCCTCTCGCTCCGCCACCTGCCGTATCTTCGCCAGCTGACAAGAATCCCCCGGCCGCCGTCCCTGGTTCCAGCGGGACAACGACAGCTCCAAGCTCCGGCATCGAGAAGGACTCCCGTCGGGAGGGAATTGCGGGCAGCACGGAAAGCCATACGAAGCAGGAAACTGGCCGTGACGGTGGCACTACGACAACCCGCTCGAACACTACCACCAAGCAGGAATAGCGGCGGCTTCGTCCCCGTTCGCAAAGCGCAGCCCTGCAGCCTCTAGGCGCAGACAGCCGCTGCGATGGATGGGGCTCGGTCGAGTTCGCCTGTGCTCTGACACGCGAGGCCGCCGTCTCGGGCGTCGCCGAAGCTACGCCGGCCAAGGTTATGTGCCGGTTGTGGGCGACTGCAGCCGCCCGGTGCCGGCGGGCACCTGGCCCGAGAGGCCGGCGGATTTGTGGACGAAGCGGAGCGGCGCGTCCCAGTCGAAATTCCGGTACACCGCGGCGAGGTTTGCAAAAGGCGGCGACTGCGCGAAGAGCTGGAAAGTCAGCCGGTGACCGGCATAATCGGAGTTGAGCAAGTCGCGCGCGAACGCGAGCAGGCGCCGGCGGTCTTCGGACCGCCAATCCGCGTTGATCGTGTAGTATTTTTCGAGCCACGGTGCGGTTTCCGGGTCTTGGAACGCGGCGAAATCGGGGGGGACGCAGATCTGCCCGCCGCACAGTTCGCGGCAGAGATGCATCATCGCGTTCAGCTGCGAAGAGGCCAGCACGCGCCCCGTGTAGAGCAGTGATTGGTTCGGCATCGGGAGGCCACCCGGGCTATGCTCCGCCAGTGCGACCGCGGCCGTCAGATGCGCATCCCAGACCTGGCGGCCGTCGCGGATCGAGTCCCGGTATTGGTCTCCCGTGCGGATCATATGCGTTCCCTATACGGACGTCGCAAGACTACGCCGCAACTATGGCGCGGTCGTGGCACAACGCCGTAGATCACTCTCTCCGGCGTGCCTGCCTTGCGCGGGCCCGCGACATAGGCCCGCGACATAGGTGGGTACACATATTCTGCTCCGTTACCCGAACCGGAGGCTCGGCGATGGCTGAAGTTCCACGGCTTTTGATGGTGGTCGGCGCCGCTACACCGCCCGGCCGGCTTGCCGCGGCGGTCGCGGCAGCGGCGGAGGCGGTTCGCGGCGATCACGAGGATATCGACATCGATGTGATGAACCTCGCCGAAGCGCCCATCGACACCTGCGACGGGCGGCCGCTCGACCGATACGGAGCCGAAACCCGCCAGGCCGTCGACCGCATCGCCGCTGCGGCGGCGGTGCTGATCGCCGCACCCGTCTACCGGGCGAGCTTTCCGGGAGTGCTGAAGAACCTGCTCGACATCGTGCCGGTCGAGGCGCTGCAGGGAAAGCCGGTCGGTATCGTCGCGATGGGCGGTTCCGCCCATCACTATCTCGCAGTCGATACGCAGTTGCGTCAGGTCCTCGGCTGGTTTGGTGCCCTGGTCGCGCCGACCGGCGTCTATCTTACCGCGGCGGATTTCCACGACGGCGCGCTGACGTCGGAATCGGCGCGTAAGGATCTGCTCGCGCTGGCGGAAACGCTGCTGACGCTGCTCCGACGCCTCGATCCGGCCTTGCTCGGCCCGCCGCCGCTTGCCGCCAAGTTCACGTGAGAAAACCTGGCTAGTGTTACGCCCGCAACGGCTGGCACCTGCGTATCTCCGCGCCATCCCGGCGAAAGTGTTTGTCTCGGAAGATTGGCGTTATGGGATGCGGCGGTGGCTCTCACCACGCCGGCAGATCTGGCGGCGGTCTGCACTGCATTGGGTCGACGCGCTCACCGACGTGCCGGCGGCCGAGCGGGGCTGAAGGGCGAGGGCTAAGGCGCGCCATGGCGGGTCAGTAACCGCCACCATGCCATGTCATGTCCGGTGGCGTGAGCACTCCGGCTAGAGGGACTGGCGGTCCTCTCCGAATGTGAGATGAGTGGGTTTTTCTCGCACTTCGCGACAATTGGGGTTGTGCACGCGATTTCACCATTGCCGGTTCTGGCGCTCGCGCCGTAATTTTAGCGGCTGGCCGCGCCGACGGCACTTGGACCTGATCCAATTTAGCCTGCGTGGCCTGGGCCGGGAGTACAGGGGTGATCGGTCGCGTAACGGCGGGCGACGGCGCTGATGGGAGCGCGGCGCCAGGCATATCCGCAGATACCGGCCTGTCCGGGCGCGCCCCCATAGATACCGCGAGAAACACCAGGGCCAAGCCGGCAGGGACCGCTATCCAGCCAGCCCATCGCGCAGCCGGCATAATGCGACGAAAAAATTGCCGATCGCGAGATTTGGGCCGAGGAAGCGCCGGCGGCGGCGGTGCCTCGCCCTGCCACAGCCACAAGCCCGCTTCTTTGATGTCAGTGCTGATCAGCGCCGTTGACGGAGATGTTGGAGCATCGCCCGTCACGATCGGCGCCACGCTATATGCCTGGCCGATAAATTCCCGCGGCTCAGCGTGCATGGACCACAACCCCCTCTTCGTTGTAGCGCCAATATCCTGCGCGCCGTCGGTGCGACGCCCCCGGACGGCCTCGGCGCAGCATCGGTTTCGAAGCTGCCATATCGACGAGACCCTTTTCTGGCGGGGCGCTTCGGCGTGCGAAACAATCATGGTTTCGAAGTGAGGAGACGACCAAGAGTCCTATTTGTGGCCGAGCGGCAAATCAGGCTCGCGTCGGCCGCGACGGCCCGACTTGCCAGGTGGGGAAAGGAGATGCCGATGTTGCCGCTGGTTCTCTCGTCCGACTCTCACGTGTTCGAGCCGCGCGATCTGTGGCAGACGCG
>VAZT01000779.1 GCA_005884825.1 Alphaproteobacteria bacterium | reverse complement strand
ATCACCACAGGAAGCGTCGCCCGCTTGCGCGAGATTTGGGAGAGATATCGGCTGCCGGTCGCCATCACCGAAGTCCATAACAGCTGCACACGTGAAGAACAGTTGCGCTGGCTTTCCGACGCGTATCAGGGCGCGATCCGGCTGCGGCAGGAGGGAGCCGAAATGCGCGCGGTGACCGTCTGGGCGCTGCTCGGGGCGGTTGACTGGAATTCGCTGCTGACGCGGCGACAGGGGCATTACGAGAGCGGCGCCTTCCATGTGCGGCGTGGCAACCGCCCTCGCCCGACCGCGATCGCCAAGGCGATAGCCTCGCTCGTGGCCAGCGGCCGCTATGATCATCCCGTGCTCGATGCTCCAGGTTGGTGGCATCGCGACATACGCTTCTTTCGCAAACCGCGCCGCGCGGCTCCGGAGAGGAAACCTATGGCTCGCAAATTACTGATCACCGGCGCTACCGGCACGCTCGGACGCGCCATGAACCGTATCTGTGAAATACGAGGGCTCGCGCAGATGCGGAACGCGAGCCGGAACGCTGCTATCGAGAGAACGCAGAGGGCGTCACCGAGCTGGCACGCGCCTGCACGCGCTTGGGCATCCCGCTGGTTACATTCTCCTCCGACTTGGTATTCGATGGCCGACTCGGTCGAGCCTATGTGGAAAGCGATGAGCCGAACCCGGTGGGTGTCTATGGCGCCAGCAAGGCCGAAGCGGAGCTGCGTGTATTAGAATCTCATTCGGATGCGCTGATCCTGCGGACCAGCGCCTTTTTCGGTCCATGGGACGCGTATAATTTCGTCTATTATGCGCTGTGCCTACTGGCCTCTGGCCGTGAGGTGAGCGCAATGGCAAACAGCAGGGTATCCCCGACCTACGTCCCGGATCTCGTCAACGCGGCGCTCGATCTGCTGATCGACGGCGAGACCGGCATCTGGCATCTCGCCAATCAAGGCGAGGTTTCCTGGGCCGAGTTGGCTCGCCTTGCGGCAAGGTGCGGCGGCTTTGATCCCGATCGCGTGGTCCTTCACGGCACGGAAGAAAGCCAGACGAGCACGGCATTGGCCAGTGAGCGCGGTGAGATGCTGCCGCCGCTTCAGTCAGCTCTCGACCGGTTCTTCAGGGAGAGCGAGTTTCCGTGGACGCCCCCGTCGACGCTCGGGAGCGGCCAACCAGCTCACTGATCACCGCTTCATGATCGCGCGAGGCTGCCGACCCCTGCGCCAAAGCCAGCGCCAGTAAGCTGTCGAGCAGCACCGTCGCGGTCGGATCGACGCCGGGGGGGTCACGGAACAGCCGGAAAGTCGAGACCACAAACCGTCCCTTGCCGTAATTGCGCTCCACCGTGAATGCGGCCGGCTTGTGAATCCAGCCGACCACCAGCCCGGCATGAACTCGGGCTTGGAAGTCGAGTAGATTGCACCCGGAAACGACATACCTCGGCAGAACGCGGTCGAAAGTTTCGTCCAAAAGGGGAGCTCCCGGAACGCGCGAAAATGCGGACCCCCGGTGCAGCCAGCCAAAGCTCGATGCCCAGTCGCCGCGCCAGACCGTGCCNNNCCTGGCGCACATGCGCGGCCGCATCGGCATCAACACCCGTCGTGACCCAAACTGTCGCTGCTCCCCGATCCGTCGCGACAGGATAACCGAGCGCTTCGAACCGAGCCCGCAAATCGCCATTCGGTGACCAAAGCGCGCCGATGCTGGGAGACCGATACGCGCGCGGGTGAACCGCGATATCGAGGTAGTTAGTGGCGACCACCGACCCGTCGGCCAGTTTTAGGACAAACTCGACGCGCCGCAGGCATGCGTGCCGCTCGTCTGGAACGTCAAGCGCCACAGTGCCGAGCGTCTGCACTGTCAGCGGTGCCTGATCCGGGACTGCGAGATCAACGATCGCGCCAAGCTTGACTTCCAGATGCGCGCCGTGGAGTGCTGGCCCGCCGCCGTGAGCGATGAACACCTCGATTGCGGCCGTTTCGCCTGCCCAATACGACAACCGCGTCCATCGCGGCACGATAACAATGTCGGCATTGATCGTTCGAAACACTTCGTGAAACACTCGCGGGTGCCGGCGCATGTCGAGTAGACCGTTGCATTCCCAATGCGCGTCGGTCAGCTCGGTAATGACATAGCCAGCGATAGCCGCCATCCGGCGCATCGACTCGATCTCGTATTTCAGTGCGCGGAATTGCTGCCATTGCGCCGCCTCTATGAAGCCCCTAAGGTCGCCGAAGACGCGGCCGAGGCTCCAATCGGCAAACCGGTTCTGCAAGCCGTGTGCATACATGACGCCTTCGCCCCAATCATGACCTGTCTCGAACCACCAGGGCTCGTCGCCCGACGGATCCTTCAGGCATTCGGGATCGGGCAATCCCCA
>VAZT01000258.1 GCA_005884825.1 Alphaproteobacteria bacterium | reverse complement strand
CGGCGACGCGACCGACCCTGGCCGCCGGATTGACCGAGCCCGCCTCGCGCGGGCACGTGCGTGATCGCGATCGGTTGGTGGACGCCCGAGCCCTGGAGGGGTAGTGCGGTTCCGGCCCTGATCAATAATTGATCAGGTTAAGGCGAGATGTCGTCTTCCAGCCGCATCCAAGCGGGTCTGACCGGGAGGAGAATGGCTTCACCTGCGGCAAGAGTCTTGCCCTCGCGCACCGGTTCGATCCGCAGCAGCGCCAGACCGAGACCGTCGCGGCTCGACCGCATTTCGCCGATTTCGCGCCCATTCGCTGTTACGACTGCTCCGGACGGAGGGGTCGGCCCGTCGATCCGGACCGGCATCAGCCGCTTTTTGACGAGCCCGCGATACTTCGTCCGCGCGGTCAACTCCTGGCCGATATAGCAGCCCTTCTGCCAGTCGACGCCGTTCAGTTCGTCGAAGCCTGCTTCGAGCAGGATCGATTTCTCCAGTACCAGATCGCGGCTGCCGTCGGGAACGCCGAGCGACAGCCGCAGCCGGTCGTAGCTGTCGGAACCGGCTTCGGCGATGCCGGCATCGGCGAGAAATGCCCGTGCCTCCTCACGTAGCAGGATGGCACGCGCGCCGAGAGGAGCCAGCCGCGGATCGACGAAGACGACGCCCGACCCGGACGGCCGGGTGGCGCCTGGCTCGCTCGGCAGACCGAGGATCGCTATTGTGTCAGCTCCGAATATCGCTGCCACGGCGAGGTCGAGTCTCTCGTCGAGCGAGACCTTGGCGCGCAGCCGATACATCGAGAGCCGCCGCTTCAGATCGGCGAGACGGGCCGCCTCTGCTTCGAGCCAGATCGATTCGCCCGCTTCGACCATCATGAAGTCGTGCAGGTATTTGCCCTGCGCGGTGAGCAGAGCCGCATAGCGGGCCGACGTCGGACCGACCTTCTCCACGTCGTTCGATACGAGGCCCTGCAGAAACGGGCGGCGATCGGGGCCCGAGACGGCGAGAATGCCTCGATCATCGAGCATAACGAAGCTGGCGTCGGCCATGGCGGGGTAGAGTTAGGCCGGGACCGCCTGCTTGGCAAGCGGCGGAGGTCGGGATATAAGGCCGCTGGACCCGGGCGAAATGCACATCCTGTTTGTTACCGCGACGCGCATCGGCGATGCCGTGTTGTCGACCGGTCTGCTCAGCCACCTGATCGAGCGCTACCCGCACGCGCGGCTGACGATTGCGGCGGGGCCGGTCGCGGCTCCGCTGTTCGAGGCGGTGCCCGGGCTCGAGCAAATCGTCGTCGTGGAAAAACGGCGCTGGTCGCTGCATTGGCTGCCGTTTTATAGCGCGGTTGCGACGCGCCGCTGGGATCTCGTCGTCGATCTGCGGGGCTCGGCGGTTGCCTGGATGTTGCGCGCCGGAGAGCGCAAGGTCATGGCGAAGGGCGATGCGCGCGAGCATCGCGTTCGCCAGCTCGCGCGCCTTTTCGACCTCGATCCTCCGCCCGACCCGCGCCTCTGGACTGCGCCGCACCACGAGCGGGCGGCGGGCGCTTTAATCTCTCCGGGCCCCCCGGCGCTGGCGATCGGCCCAGCTGCGAATTGGCCGGCCAAACAGTGGCGGGCAGAGCGTTTTGGCGAACTCGCCGCGCGCCTGACCGCCGCATCCGGCCCGCTGCCCGGAAGTCGGGTCGCGGTGCTGGCCGCAGCTCATGAACGCGAACTTGCCGAGCCGCTGCTGGCGGCGCTCCCTCCAGCGCGGCGGATCGATCTCGTCGGCCGCGTCGATCTCTTAACCGCCGCCGCGGTGCTGCGGCGCTGCGCGATGTTCATCGGCAACGATACCGGGCTGATGCACATCGCCGCCGCCTCGGGGACCCCGACCCTGGGGCTGTTCGGCCCTAGCCCCGTCGCTCAGTACGCGCCGTGGGGCCGGCGGACTGCCTGGGTCCGCTCGGCAGACGCGCCCGAAGCGATGTTCGGCCCCGGTTTCGACCATCGGACCACGGGCACGTTGATGGACGGCCTCTCCGTCGATGCCGCCGAGGCGGCGGCGCACCGGTTGTGGCATTCGGTCGAGAGCGCTGCCGCGTGAGCGAGCCCCGGCTTTCCGCGTTGGTCGTGGCTCACGACGAAGAACGCCAGCTCGCCGATTGCCTCGCCTGCCTGGGTTTTGCAGACGAGACGGTCGTCGTGCTCGACCGCTGCGGCGACCGCTCGCGGGAGATCGCGCTCGGCTTCACCGAGCGCCTCGTCGAAGGCGCGTGGCAGCGCGAGGGGCCGCGGCGGCACGCCGGGATCGATGCGTGCCGCGGCGAATGGATCCTCGAAGTCGACGCCGACGAGCGGGTGACGCCGGACCTCGCCGCCGAAATCCGGCGCGTGGTCCGAACCTCCTCCGCCGCGTGGCACCTCATCCCGGTCGACAACTACATCGGAGCGCGGCGCGTGCGCTGGGGATGGGGCGCTTCCTTCGGGCGGTCGGCTCACGCCGCGCTCTATCGCAAGGGCGTCAAGCGGTGGGGCGATCAGCGGGTGCACCCGACGGTTTCGTTATCGGGACAGCAGGGTGAGACGCTCGCATCGCGGCTCGTCCATTATGTTGACCGCGACGTTTCCGACATGCTGCGGCGCCTCGACCGCTACACGACCGCCCGGGCGCAGGATCTCCGGGAAAGCGGTGATATCGGCAATTACAGCCGAAACTTGCGCCGCATCGTCTCGCGCTTCTGGAAATGCTACGTCGTCCGGAAAGGCTACCGCGAGGGCCCCTACGGTTTTCTCATCGCGCTCTGCGCCGGGCTGTACCCGATCCTCTCCTATCTCAAGGCCCGGCTCGATCCCCCGGACGCCCCCTCATCCGGACCCTCTCCGCGCGTGCGGGGAGAGGGAGCCGGTCGGAGCGGATGATGGCTGAGGTGGTGATGGCCGATGACGGGATCGCCTTTGATGGGGCGACGGCGGAGCGGGGGCCGCTCGGCGGGGCGGAGACGGCGTTCGCCGCGCTCGCCGAAGCCTTGGCGCGGCGCGGGCATCGGGTCACGGTCCGCAACCGCTGCCGGGCCCCACTCTGCCACAAGGGTGTGCACTGGGCGCCGCTTTCGGACGGAATACCGTCGAAATGTGATCTTTACATCGGCAATCGAGGGCACCGCGTCATCGGCCTCGTTCGAGAAGCCAGGCGGCGGCTGTTCTGGCTGCACAATCCCGCAGGTTATCTGAAAAAGCCGCGCAATCTGTGGCGGCTCGCCCGGTACCGCCCGATCCTGATTACGAGCGGAGCTTACCACGCGACAACGGCGCCGGACTGGCTGCCTTGCGGCGGGCGCGAGACCATACCCTATGGCGTGCTCGACCGCTTCCGCGCGGCAGCGCCACGCGAGCCGCCACCGCCGCGGGCAATTTTTACGTCGAACCCGCTGCGCGGGCTCGATTGGCTCCTCGATCTGTGGGTTGCGCGTATCGCGCCGGCCGTGCCGGAGGCGGAATTGCACATCTATGCCGGAGAGCGGGTCTACGGCTTGACCCGAGCGCCGCGGATGGACCAGGTTATGGCGCGGGCCGGCAGCCTCGCCGCTCACCGGATACGCCGGTTCGAGCCGGTCGGCCGCGCGGAGTTGGCTGCAGCGCTGTCCGGCGCCAGGGTCATGCTCTACCGCGGCGACCCCGGGGAGACATTCTGTCTCGCGCTCGCCGAGGCGCAGGCAATGGGCGTGCCGGCGATCGCGCAGCCCCTGGGTTCTGCGCCGGAACGTATCATCGACGGCATCACGGGTCGTGTAGCCGAGGATGACGATGCATTTGCGACGGCGGCGATAGCGGCGCTGCGCGAGGACGCGTTGTGGCGGCAATGGCACCTTGCCGCTCTTGCAAAACAGGGCGGATGGAGCTGGGACGCCGTCGCAGGCAGGTTCGAAGCGCTGATGAGATGACCCGGCGGGTGCTGCAGGCGATCGCCGGGGCGGCGCATGGCGGAGCGGAGATTTTTTTCACCCGGCTCGCCGCGGCGCTGCAGCGCGCCGGAGAGCCGCAACGGGTGCTGATCCGCCGGCACTCCCGGCGAGCGAAAGACCTGCGCGCCGCCGGGGTCGGGGTCGGCGAGCTCGCCTTCGGCGGCATTTTTGACGTGGCCACCCGCCTTGCCTTCGGGCGCGAGATCGCCGCCTGGCGCCATCTGATAGGAAACACCCGCGCCATTGTCGATTATGCGATTGCCAAAGGCTGGCCGCGCGAACGGATCACCCACCTGCCGAATTTTGTTCCCGACGCGGCGGCCGCGGCGGGCAACGTCGCGCCGGGGGAGCGGGCGCCATTGGCGTTGGCCGTTGGCCGGCTTCACCCAAACAAGGGGTTCGACCTGTTGCTCGAGGCTCTCGCCGCAACCCGGGAGGTCACCTTGTGGATCGCCGGGGACGGCCCGCTGCGGCCGCGCCTCGAGCGCCTCGCGACCCGGCTGGGGATCATCGGCCGGGTCCGCTTCCTCGGCTGGCGCGAGGATGTGCCGCGCTTGTTGGCGGCGGCCGATCTCCTCGTCTGCCCGTCGCTGCACGAGCCGCTCGGCAATGTCGTGATCGAGGCCTGGTCTGCCGGATTGCCGGTCGTCGCCACGGCGAGCGACGGGCCGGCCGGTCTGATCCGGGATGGCGAAAGCGGGATCCTGGTGCCGCTCCCCGGCAGCCGCGGCGGCGGTCCGCAAGCGCTCGCCGATGCGATCGAGCGCGTGTGCGCGGATCCCGCTCTGCGTGCGAGACTCGGCAAAGCAGGCCGGCGGGCCTACGAAGCCGAGTTCACCGAACCGATCGTCGTCGCCGGCTACCGCAGTTTTTTCGATCAAATGACGCGCTGATGTGCGGGATCGCCGGGCTGATGACATATGACGGCGCGGCCCCGCCGCCGGCACCGCTGCGCGCAATGGCGGACGCCTTGCGCCACCGGGGTCCCGATGGCGAGGGCCGATACCGATCGGGCGACGTCGGGATGGTGCAGACCCGGCTCGCCATCATCGATCTCGCGACCGGCGACCAGCCTCTCTACGAACCGGGTGGCGCGGCGCTGATCGCCAACGGCGAAATCTACAACTACCTCGAACTGCGCTCCGGCCTCGGCAGCGCCCGCTCGGCGGCTTTGTCGACGCAGTCGGATTGCGAGCTGCCGCTGCATCTTTATCGGCAATACGGGTTCGACTTCGCCGCGCACCTACGCGGCATGTACGCGATTGCGCTGCACGACCCGTCCGCCGGCCAGCTGATCCTCGCCCGCGATCCGTTCGGCATCAAGCCGCTCTATTACGCCGAAACGCCGCGCGGCTTTGCGTTCGCCTCGGAGCCGGGTGCGTTGATCGAGGCCGGCATCGTCGCCCCGCAGCTCGTCCGCTCGGCGCGCAACGAGCTGCTGCAGATGCAGTTTACCACCGGCCGTGAGACGATCTTCGCCGGGATCAATCGAGTGCTTCCCGGAGAGATGGTGGTGGTGCGCCGCGGGCGCATCGTCGAGCGCCGGCGCTGCGCGGCGCTGCCCGAGGGCGGGCCTTTGCAATTCGGTGAGGCGGAGGCGATTGCCCGATTGGATGCCGCTCTTTTGGAAAGCGTTCGCCTGCACCAGCGCTCGGACGTGCCGTTCGGTGTATTTCTCTCGGGCGGCATTGATTCGACCGGGGTGCTCATGATGATGGCGCGGCTTGCCGAGCGGCCCGTGAAGGCGTTCACGATCGGCTTCGCCGCGACCGAGGTCGCGGACGAGCGCCCGGCCGCGCGCGCCGCCGCTGCTTCGGTCGGGGCCGAGCATGTCGAGCTCGTGTTTGATGAAGCCGATTTCTGGAAGCTGCTCCCCGAAATCGTTTCGGCGGTCGACGACCCGGCCGCCGATTATGCAATCCTGCCGACCTGGGCTCTTGCTCGCGCCGCGCATGAAGCCGGCCTCAAAGTGATTCTCACGGGCGAGGGCGGTGATGAGCTTTTCGCCGGGTACGGCCGCTATCGCAGCGCGATGCGCCCATGGTGGGCGGGCGGGCGGGCGCCGCGGGCGCGCGGCGTCCTCGACGGGCTCGGGATCTTGCGAAGCGAGATCGCCGGCTGGCGCGACGGCATCGCCGCTGCCGAGATCCGCAACAGCGGCCAACGTCGAACGCCGTTGCAGGTCGCGCAAGCGGTCGACTGCGCCGATTGGCTGCCGAACGATCTGCTGATCAAGCTGGATCGTTGCCTGATGGCGCACAGCACCGAAGGCCGCACCCCCTATCTCGATACCGAGCTGGCGGCGCTCGTCTTTCGCCTGCCCGACGAGCTCAAGGTCAGGCGCGGGTTCGGCAAATGGCTGTTGCGCCGCTGGCGCCGACCTCGGTCCCCTTGTCGCCCGTTCAAGCGCGGTGCGCGAAATCTGCCGCCCCGATGCGGTCGAGCGCCTGTTCGCCGCCCCCGCCGGCAGGCGGACCGCCCGCGCCGCCTGGAACTTGCTATTCTACGCCCTGTGGCATCGCCGCCATATCGAGCGCGCCCCATCACCGCAGGACACGATGGCCGCGTTAGCCGATTGCGCGTGACTCGGTCGCGCTTGCCGGCTCAGAACAGAACGCCGGTTTCGAACAGAAAGCGCGTCTGCGTCGTGTTCATCCCGTCTCGGCCGAATGCCAGTCCGGGTGTCGTGCTGTTAGTGCCGACATGCGAGAACTCGGCGCGCGCGAAGTAGATCCCGTACTGGTATGTCGGGGTCACGGTGACCGACCACGCGCTGCTGCCGGGACCATAGATGAGGTTGGGTGCGCCATTCGCGATGCTGCCGGTACTCGAGATATACTCGAACCGAACCGGCAGACTGAAGCCCGGCAACGGCGAGTCGTCGGGAAAAGAGTAATTCACCAGTATCGCCCCGCCATAGGTCGATGCCGAAGAAAAGGTGTTGAGCGGCGGCGATGAATTCCCTGGCACATTCGTGTACTGGAAATAGGGCGTGATCGTCCATGGTGCGGAATTGTAGGTGTAGATGACGTTCAAAATCGTTTCGTTGTTCTGAAACAAAGGCGTGGCTGTCGTTAAAAAGAAAGGAGTCGTAGTCGTTACTTTAGTGGAGTGCGCATAGTTGCCGCCGGCAGCGATCGTGAAGGTGTTCTCTTTGTCGAGAGTGTAGGCCAGCGACCCTGTAAACCACGTAAACCGATTCGAGTAAAATCCGTCATTCCATGAGAACGAAAAGGCGAGGGGGTCCGCAGTGTAGTTGAGCTGGGCGCCGCGGCTGATCGCTGGTTCCTGGTTCCACAAGAGGCCGCGCTCGATGTTCATGTTCTGAAACGTGAACGTGTATTCAGCACCGATCAAGGTTGGCAACTTGCCGCCCTGGATCGACAGAGCCTCTGTCGGCGCGAGCTTCAGGCTCGCGAGCGGCAAGGCAGAGAAGAAGTCGCCGGTGGCCTTCGGAGTATTGAAATAAGGCGTGCCGAGGGCCGGTATCGTATAGGCTCCCGCCTGCACGTAATACTGCAAAAACCCATCGGTCTTTTGAAAGATAAATTGGCCATTGCTCAGGCTTCCCCACGAGCGCTGGTCTCCGGGAAACGGGTTGTTTTGCCAGAGCGCGAGACCGCTGACGATCCCGGTCAAATAAACCGGACCGAGCGGGCCGGCCTCGAAGTTGATCGGATTTGGATTGCCGGCGAGTGGCCCGGTCAGAGGCGGCGTCGTCAGCGCCGTCGGTGCCGCCGGCTTTTCGCCTGCAGCGGGCTGCGCGGCGTTCTCCTCGGCCCATGCCGAGCCGAGGAGACAGCCAAACAGCGCCGAAGCGAAGGCGGTAATCGCAACGATGCCATTGTTGGTGTTCTTCATATCAAAAGCCTTTCGAACCCCGACTTACCGCTGGTCAGAAGACCCGACCCTGCGCTTCTCCTATCGATCTGTTGTGCTTCCCCCTGCCCTCTTTTGGCTAGCAAGCGCCATACCACCGGCAGGATGATGCGACGGCTTGCGTGGCAAACCGGTTAGTTGTGCGCCGATCCGCCTATTCCCGTATTTCCCCGAATTGCCGCGTTAGTCAATGTTCGCCCGCCGGCTTTGCGATATTGCACAATTTCTAGGCAACCCCGCGGTATTTCGGGCGCGGAAATTGACCAAAAACCGGGTGCGAGAAACCTGCTGGCGCAGTTGCTCGATCGGTCTCGAGCAGGTGCGCCAGGAATCGGCGATCCTCGACGCGGCATGGGAGCATCATTGCAGCCACCCCACGGCGGCCTGGCCAAATTCCATCGAGCTCGGAAGACGATGCCGCCGCCCGAGGAAGTCGCTCACCCAGACTCGCGCTTGTTCAT
>VAZT01000007.1 GCA_005884825.1 Alphaproteobacteria bacterium | reverse complement strand
GGTAGAGGTGGCGCGGATCGGCGTCCTCCGTCATCCAATACTCGGGCATCGCCATCGGGCTGAGGACGCGCCACGGTCCCGGTCCCAAGAAGCGCTCCCGCGGCACCGACGCGAAGGCTTTGACGACCGCGCGAGAACCCACCTTGGCCGTGAACCGCAATTCCTCTGCGTAGCGAAGCCGGGACTCCTCGATCGAATGACGCATCTTCCGCTCCTGCACGGATGTAGGATTTAATTCGCAGAGGCAGCTCAATTCGGGGCGATTAGCATGATGCCCGGGAAATAAGTTCTATATCGAGCGGCGTCGCGCGTTATCAGCAAAGAGTCAGATATCACCGCATGGGCGCCGATGAAGAAATCAGGCAGCATCCCGGTCTTTAGACCGCCTTCATAACGATACCGTTGAAAGGCCTTGCCTGCGAGGAACAGGGCGAGGCGCGGGATCGCTGCACTGACAAGGCGGGCCTCACAAATCATCGCATCGAGTTCCTCTATCGTCGCATATCGCACCGACAGTTCGGCGTACACGATGTCGTTGATCGCCAGGTCGTCTTGTGCGGCAGCAAGGGCGAGTTGCCGCTGGGACCATTCGGCCCACAGGGGATCATCGGTGACGACATCCACAAGGACATTCGTATCGACAAGGATCAATCGGCGTCCTCGCCTCGCGTGAGTGCCATCAGCTCATCCGTGGTCATGCCAAGTTTGGCGCTGCCGCGCAGGCGGGCAAATCTGCTCTGCGGCGCTTCTTCCTGCGTTTTCAGGAATACGCGCCCGTCGTCCGTCAGTTCGAAATCGATATCCGATCCCGGCTTGAGGCCGAGGTGGTCGCGCAATCGCTTAGGGATCGTCACCTGACCCTTCGTTGTCATCCTTGTCATGTTCGCCATCGTAATACCAAAATTTCAGAACGTAATACCTAGCACGGAACCGACGAATCATGCCAGGATGCGGTTAGTAAAATTTGAATGGTTTGTGGTGTTGGCAGCGATCACCGCTGAGGCCAAGTCTCCTGCGTCAAAGGCGACAATATGCTAGTAGAAATTGGCCATTTCGCTCTCGTGCTCGCGCTTCTCGTCGCGCTCGTGCAGGGTACCGTGCCGCTGGTCGGGGCGTCCGTTCGCAGCCGACCGCTGATGGATTTGGGGCGATCGGCGGCATTGCTGCAGTTCGGGCTCGTGGCGCTCGCCTTTGCGGTCTTCATGTACGCCCACATCGTATCGGATTTCTCGGTGCGGAACGTGTTTGAGAACTCGAACACCGCGAAACCCATGCTCTACAAGGTGACCGGGGTCTGGGGCAGCCATGAAGGCTCGATGATGCTCTGGGTCTTCACGCTGACCTTGTTCGGTGGGCTCGTCGCGGCTCTCGGGCGGTCATTGCCGGCCACCCTGCGGGCGCGGACTTTGGCAATCCAGGGCTTGCTCGGCTTCGGCACCTTGGCCTTCATCATTGGGACGTCGAACCCGTTCGACCGGCTATTCCCGGTCCCGGTCGACGGGCGCGACCTCAACCCGCTATTGCAGGACCCGGGCCTCGCCTTTCACCCGCCGTTTCTCTATTTCGGCTATGTCGGCTTCTCGCAGCTGGTGGGCCTATTACGTGCTCGGCTGGGGCGGCTGGTGGTATTGGGACCCGGTCGAGAACGCCTCCTTTATGCCGTGGCTGCTCGGAACCGCCTTGCTGCACTCGGCGGCCGCCGTCGAAAAGCGCGAGACCCTGCAGCGCTGGACCGTCCTGCTCGCCATCCTGACCTTCGGTATGAGCCTGATCGGAACCTTTCTCGTGCGCTCCGGCGTCCTGACCTCGGTCCACTCCTTCGCCGTCGACCCGACGCGCGGCGTCTTCATCCTGGTGCTGATCGCGCTGGTGATCGGCGGCGGGCTCGTGCTTTACGCGCTGCGCGCCCCCGGTCTCGAAACCGGCAACCCGTTTGCTCCGGTGAGCCGCGAAGGCGCCCTCGTCCTCAACAATCTGCTGCTTTGCGCCGGCATGGCGACGGTATTTCTCGGCACCTTCTATCCGCTGTTCGCCGAGGTGTGGAGCGGCGCCAAGCTGTCGGTTGGCCCGCAATATTTTGATGCGACCTTTGTTCCGATCCTGATGCCCGGCATCATAGCGATGGTGATTGGGCCGGTGTTGGCTTGGCGCCGCGGCAATCTCCGTGCCGCACTGCGCCGCCTCACTCCGGCCGTCATCGGCGCGCTGCTCGCCCCGGGCATCGTCTACGCCATCGACCGCGCCGCGCCACCGGCGGCGCTGGCGGGCGTTGCACTCGCGGTCTGGGCGATGCTCGGGGTGCTGACCGATCTGGCCGATCGCAGCGGTGCGGCAAGGCAGCCCTTGGGCACAATCTGGCGGCGGCTGCGCCATTTGCCGCGCGGAACTTGGGGATACGCGATCGCCCATTTCGGGGTCGGCGTCCTGATCGCGGGGGTCACCGTGTCGACCGCGTGGCGCAGCGAGCGGATCGAGACACTGCGTCTCGGCGAGAGCATCGAGATCGCCGGCCGCACCCTGCGCCTGGTCGGGGTCACCGAAGGGGACGTCGCCAATTACCACGCGCAGCGCGCTCAAATCGTCGTCGAGCGCCCCGGCAGCGCGCCGATGACCCTCTACCCCGAGCGCCGCTGGTACCCGGTGGCGCGCAGTCAGACGACAAATACGGCGATCGCCACGAATGGATTGGGCGACCTCTATCTCGCGCTCGGCGATCCGGATGGGCAAGGCGGCTGGGTGTTGCGGGCCTATTACAACCCGCTCGTGCCGTGGATCTGGTTTGGCGCGATCCTCGCCGCGCTGGGCGGGCTCGTCGCGCTGAGCGACCGCCGGCTGCGTCTGCGCCTACCGGCGGCAAGGAGCTCGCTCGTCGTCACGTCGGCGGGATCGGCCGACAACTGATGATCCGTCGGCTGGCTTTGGCGGTCGCGGTAGCGGCAGGTCTCGCCGGGCCCGCGGCCCATGCGGTCGAACCCGCCGAGCGGCTGGCCGATCCGGCGCTCGAGGCGCGCGCCCGGGCGCTGAGCCAGGAATTGCGGTGCCTCGTTTGCCAGAACCAATCGATCGACGAGTCGAACGCCGATCTTGCTCACGATTTGCGCGTGCTGCTGCGGCAACGCCTGGCAGCCGGCGATACGGACCGGCAAGTGCTCGATTATATCGTCGCCCGCTACGGGGTTTTCGTATTGCTCGATCCGCCCTTTGCGCCCGCGACATACATTTTATGGCTGACCCCGCCCGCGCTGGTGGTGGGGGCCGGCATCTTTCTGGCGCTCCGGGCGCGCCGCCGCCGGCCCGGCCCGGAACTCCCGGCTTTGAGCGAGGAAGAGCGCGCCCGTGCCGCGCTATTGCTCGGCGAACGTGGATGATCTGGTTCTGGATCATCGCGGGATTGCTGGTCGTGGCGGCGCTGATCGCGCTGCTCAAGCCTTTGCTGCGGGCAGCCCCGGACAGCGCGGATCAGGGTGAATCCGTCCTCGCGGTGTTTCGCCGGCAGCTCACGAACCTCGACAGCGAGATTGCGCAGGGACGGCTCGCTCCGGACGAGGCTGCGGCGGTGCGCGCCGAAATCACCCGGCGCATGCTCGCGGCGGCCGACCAGGAAACGCAAAACTCGCGGCCGGCCGTTTTGGGCTCGGCCGCGACCTCGTGTCGCCTCGGCATCGCCATCGGTATAGCGGCCCTGCTGCCGGCGGCGGCGCTCGCCGTCTACTCGGCGGTCGGCACGCCGGCGGCGGTCGAACGGGGCGGGAGTGCCGCGGCAGCCCCTGCGACCGATGACCGGGCCAAAAAGCTCACCGCCGCAGCCGAACAGCTCAAGGCGCGGCTTCAGCAGGAGCCGGGCCATGTCGAAGGCTGGGTCTTGCTTGCTCGCACCTTCGCCTCTCTCGAGCGCTACCCCGAAGCACGCTCGGCTTACAGCCAGGCGATCGCGTTGGCGCCAAAAGAGCCGCAGTTGCATGCAGAGCTCGGGGAATTGCTCGTGCTGGCGGCTGGGGGCGACGTCACTGCGGAGGCCGAGGCCGAATTTGCCAAGGCCGGCGATGACCCGCGCGCCCGCTTCTATAGCGCCGAAGCCGCTCTGCAGCGCGGCGATCTAGAGGCAGCCAAGGCTACGCTGCGCACACTCTTAGCCACGGCGCCGGCCGAGGCGCCCTGGCGCAAGCTCGTGCAAGAACGCCTGGCCGAGATTGCCCCAGGGGAGATTGCCCCGGGTGGGCAGACGCCCGCTGCGAAGGGTTCCGGGCCGACGGCACAGGACGTCGCCGCGGCTCAATCGATGTCGCCGGAGGAGCGGCAGGCGATGATTCGCTCTATGGTAGATCGGCTCGCCGCGCGGCTTGAGCAGAACCCGAATGACACGGACGGATGGACCCGCCTCGCCCACGCCTATGATGTACTGGGCGAGTCGGAAAAAGCCCAAGCGGCGCGCTCGCGGGCGGCACAGGTTCCCGAGGCCGGGAGGTAGTCCTAGCCGCTGCACGGCAGCAAATTGCAACCCTCACTCGACCCGCTGCGTTGTTCTTTGGCGTTAATCATTCAACGCGAGCGGTATATGCTGTTTGCGCGAGAGACTTCGCTTCGACGCTACCAGCCGTAACCCGCAATCCGAAGAACAATGCCACCCCCGCCGGATTTGAGCCTCGTGACCGGAGCGACCGGGTTCGTCGGATCGGCCGTGGCGCGGGCCCTGCTGGCGCGGGGTCATCGGGTGCGCGTGCTCGCCCGGCCAAACAGTGATCGGCGCAACCTTGCGGGTCTCGCGGTGGAAATCGCCGAGGGCGCGATGGAGGATCCCCGCTCGTTGGCGCGCGCCGTCGCCGGGTGCCGGTACGTGTACCACGTAGCGGCCGATTACCGGATCTGGGTCCCCGATCCCGCACCAATGTTTCGCGCCAATGTCGAGGGAACCCGGAACTTGCTGACTGTGGCGCTGGAAGCGGGCATCGAGCGGGTCGTCTATACGAGCAGCGTCGCGACCTTGGGTCTGGTGGCGGGCGGCTCGGCCGATGAGGAGACGCCGAGCAGCATGGACGACATGATCGGGCCCTACAAGCGGTCGAAATTCGCGGCCGAGGAGGTGGTGCGAGAGCTCGTGCGGGAACGCGGATTGCCGGTCGTCATCGTCAACCCCTCCACCCCCGTCGGACCCGGCGACATCAAGCCGACGCCGACCGGCCGGCTGATCGTCGAGGCCGCGCGCGGCCAGATGCCTGCCTTCGTCGACACCGGCCTCAACATCGTCCATGTCGATGACGTAGCCGAAGGCCACCTCGCCGCGGCCGAGAAGGGACGGATCGGCGAGCGATATATCCTTGGGGGCGAGAATATGGCGCTGGCTGAGATCCTCGCCGGGGTCGCTCAGGCGGTCGGCAGGCGCCCACCCCGCCTCCGAGTCCCGCACAGTGTGCTGTTTCCTGTCGCCGTCGGGGCGGAGCTGGCGGCGCGCGTTACCGGGCGGGCCCCTTTCGTCACGCTCGACGGAGTTCGAATGTCGCGAAAGAAGATGTATTTTACCTCGGAAAGGGCGTCACGCGAACTCGGTTACACGCCGCGGCCGGCGCGCGAGGCCATTGCAGACGCCGTCGCCTGGTTCGAGGCCAATGGATATCTGAAATGACGGCGGTCTCGAACGAGCTCCCGTCGCGCGGCGCCGAAAGCGTCGAAACGCCCTCGGGTAAGGGACGCAGCAGCGAAAATTTTCCGGTCGGATCGTTTTTGATCCGGCGCGGCTTGCGGGCGCATGTGCACGCGTTCTACCGCTTCGCCCGAAACGCCGACGATATCGCCGACAATCCGGCATTGACAGCCGATGACAAGATCGCGCGGCTCGATCGTATGGCCGCAATCCTCGACGGCGCCTCGGGCAGGGATTCTCCCGCTGCTGCCGCGATGCGCGAAAGCCTGCTCGAGACCGGCATGACTGCTCAGCACTGCCATGACGTGCTGCACGCGTTCCGGCTCGACGCGGTCAAGCTGCGTTATCGCGACTGGGACGATCTGATGGGATATTGCCGCTACTCGGCTTCCCCAGTCGGGCGCCAGCTGCTCGACCTGCACGGTGAAAGCCGTGCCTCCTGGCCGGCTTCCGACGCCCTTTGCTCGGCGCTGCAGGTGCTTAATCACCTGCAGGATTGCGTGGATGATTGCCGGCGGCTGGATCGCGTTTACTTGCCGCTCGAAGATCTCGCCGCGGAAGGGACCGGGGTCGAGGCGCTGGGGGCCCATGTGTCGAGCCCGGGCCTGCGGCGTGTGCTCGATCGGCTGCTGGACCGCACCGCGGAATTGATCGAACAGGCACGCGGCTTGCCGCCGCTAGTCGTCTCCCGCGGATTGCGATGGGAATGCGCGGTTATCGTCGAGCTGGCTGGGCGGCTGTTGCGCCGGCTGCGCCATGGCGATCCCGTTGCGGCCCGTGTCGCGCTTAGCAAATCCGATTTTCTCGCCGCCTTTGCAATCGGCATCTCGAGAGGTTTTCGAGGATGAGCGACGCGGTGCTCCATTCCGCTGCCGATCAGCTCGGTGAAGACGCGCTGCGCGAAACTATTCGACACCGGGTCGAGGCCGCCGGGACTTCGTTCTACTGGGCGATGCGGCTGCTGCCGCGGGATCGCCGTCATGGCATGTACGCTATCTACGCGTTCTGCCGTGAGGTCGACGACATTGCCGACGGCGTGGGGCCCGTCGAACACAAGCTCGCGGCTCTCGCCGGGTGGCGTGAAGAGGTGAAGGCGCTTTACGACGGGCGTCCGCGCCATCTCGTGGCTCGTGCATTGTCCGGGCCGGTACGGAGCTATGAGCTTCGCAGAGGAGATTTTCTTGCGATCCTCGCCGGTATGGAGATGGACGCTCGCGGCGACATCAGGGCCCCCGATTTGGCAACGCTAGACCTCTATTGCGCACGTGTCGCGAGCGCGGTCGGCCATCTCTCCGTTCACATATTCGGCGATTCCAGCGACGCCGCCCATGCCGTCGCGGAATCGCTGGGCCGGGCGCTGCAGCTGACCAACATCCTGCGCGACCTCGCAGAGGATGCCGCTCGACACCGTTTGTATCTGCCTCGCGAAATCCTTGATCGGCACGGAATTCGAGGTGTCGAGCCCTCAGCCGTGCTGCGCCATCCGGCATTACCGGCGGCGTGCCGCGACGTCGCCCGCATCGCCGAAGGCCACTTCCGGGACGCCGCGCGGGCAATGGAGCAATGCTCGCGCCGCGCGATGCGTCCGGCCGCCGTGATGGCCGCACTCTACCACGCGACGCTCTCGGCGCTGCAGCGCTCGGAATGGCGCGACCCAACGGAGCGCGTCGGTGTATCGACCGCACTTAAGCTCTGGCTGGTGTTGCGCCACGGCTTGCTATGAGGTCGGCAGTGGGCACGGGTTGCGTGCATGTTGTTGGCGCAGGCCTCGCCGGGCTCGCGGCGGCGACCGCACTCGCCGAGACCGGTCGTTGCGTCATTCTGTATGAAGCTGCCCCTCATGCCGGCGGACGCTGCCGCTCCTATTTCGATGCCGAGCTCGGATGCCGGATCGACAACGGCAACCATCTCCTTTTGTCCGGCAACCGGGCGGCGCTCGATTATCTAGACCGGATCGGCGCGCACGGCTCCCTCGAAGGGCCCTTGGAGGCTGTCTTCCCGTTCGTCGACGCTGTAACCGGCGAGCGCTGGACGGTGCGGCCGAACAAGGGCGCTCTGCCCTGGTGGGTTTGGTCCGCCAAACGCCGGGTTCCGCACACGCGAGCCCCTGACTACCTCGCCGCATTGGCGCTGCGACGGGCGAGTCCGTCGGCAACGATTGCCGCTGTGCTCGATCCGCGGCAGAGATTGTTTCCCCGCCTATGGGAGCCGCTCGCCGTCGCCGGCTTGAATACGGGCGCTGAGCAGGGATCAGCTAAACTATTTTGGCGCATGCTCGCCCAGACGCTCGGGCGGGGGGGTGCGGCGTGCCGTCCGCTGCTTCCTCGCGTGGGCCTGTCGGAAAGCTTCGTCGAGCCGGCGCTCGCCCGCTTGCGCGCCAAGGGCGCCGAAATCCGCTTCGGCGCACGTCTGAGGGCGCTGACCTTTGGCCGCGACAGGGTTTCTGATCTCGATTTCGAAACGGCTTCGATCGCGCTCGACAGCGCGGATGGTGTGATCCTTGCCGTGCCCGCCGCGATTGCCGCCCGCCTTGTTCCGGGGCTCATCGTACCCGACCGGCACTCGCCCATCGTCAACGCGCATTTCCGCTGCGCTCCCCCGGCCGGCTCACCGTTTTTTGTCGGGGTGATCGGTGGCGCCGCGGAATGGATCTTTCGCAAGCGCGAAGTGTTGTCGGTGACGGTCAGCGCTGCTGACCGATTCGTCGAGTGCGCGGCACCGGAACTGCGCGATCTCTTGTGGCGCGATGTCGCGGTCGGTTATCGCCTTCCGGCGCATCCGGTTCCGCCGGCACGCATCGTCAAGGAGCGCAGGGCAACGTTTCTGGCGAGCCCCGAGCAACTGAAACGCCGGCCGCGACAGAAGACGGCCTGGAGGAACCTTCTACTTGCCGGCGATTATGTCGATACGGGCTTGCCTGCGACGATCGAAGGCGCTATTCGCTCCGGCTTTGCTGCGGCTGGCCTTGCAACCGATTGTCAGCCTCGGGCGTTTTCTAAAACTGTTGCGAGCGGTGGCTGGGCCGCCGCGCACTAACCACGGAAATTGAACAAGAACGCACCGCGCCCTTCCATGAATGACATAAACACAAAAGAAGTAGCGATGCTGCGCCGTCGCGTCGACGCGACGCGTCTAGACGAGGCGATCGCGCAAGCCAGCGAGTCTCTCGTCGCCTTGCAACACCCGGACGGACACTGGGTCTTCGAGCTGGAAGCCGATGTGACGATCCCGTCGGAGTTCATCCTGCTCCAGCACTATTTCGGCCGCGTTGAGCCGGAATTGCAAGCGCGGATCGCCAAGTATATTCGCGCAACTCAAGGCGCGGACGGGGGATGGCCGCTGTTCCACGGGGGCGCACTCGATATCAGCGCTTCGGTCAAGGCCTATTTCGCGCTCAAGGCGGCTGGCGATCCGGTCGACGCGCCGCATATGGCACGGGCCCGGGCGGCGATCCTGGCCGGCGGTGGCGCCCGGCGCTGCAACGTATTCACACGCATTCTGCTCGCATTGTTCGGCGAGGTTCCGTGGCGGGCGGTCCCGGTTATGCCGGTCGAGATCATGCTCCTTCCGAACTGGTCGCCCTTCCACATCGCCAAAGTTTCCTACTGGTCACGCACGGTTCTCGTGCCGCTGCTCGTCCTGATGGCCCTGCGCCCGCGGGCCCGCAACCCGCTCGGCATCACCGTCCGCGAGCTTTTTCTGGAGCCGCCGGAAGCGGTGCGGGATTGGATCGGCGGTCCGACCTCCTCGCCGCTCTCCGTAGCCTTCGGGATGCTCGACCGCCTGTTGCGGGTCGCCGAGCCGTTTTTTCCGGCCGATGCGCGGCGGCGTGCGATCGACAAAGCCGTCGCCTTTGTCACCGAGCGCCTCAACGGCGAAGATGGCCTTGGAGGCATCTTTCCAGCGATAGCCAACTCCGCCATGATGTTCGACTGTTTGGGTTACGCGCCCGATCACCCCGGCTACGCGTCGGCTCTGGCCTCCCTTCGCAAGCTGCTGGTACTCGATGGCGAGCGCAGCTATTGCCAACCCTGCTTGTCCCCGGTCTGGGACACCGCCCTTGCCTGCCATGCGCTGATGGAGGTCGAAGACATTCGCCTGGAAGCGACGATAAGGCGGGCGCTCGACTGGCTCGAAACAAAGCAGGTGCTCGAAGTCGTCGGCGATTGGGCGTCAGCCCGCCCCGGCCTGCGGCCTGGCGGCTGGGCATTCCAATTCGAGAACCCCTACTACCCCGATCTCGACGACACGGCGGCGGTCGCTCTCGCCCTCGATCGGTTCGGCTCGTCGCGTTATCGGGTAGCGATAGACCGAGCGGCCGAATGGGTGATCGGCATGCAAAGCCGGGGCGGCGGATGGGGATCCTTTGACGCGGACAACACACACTTTTATCTGAACCATATCCCCTTCGCGGACCACGGCGCGCTGCTGGACCCTCCGACGGCCGACGTCAGCGGCCGTTGCCTGAGCTTCCTGACCCAAATCGGCTACGGCCGCGATCACCCGGCGGTAGCTGCTGCAATAGATTACCTGCGAGCCGAGCAGGAACCCGACGGCAGCTGGTTCGGCCGGTGGGGGACCAATTATATCTATGGGACCTGGTCGGTGCTCACCGCGTTCAACAGCGCCGGCCTGCCGGCGGATTCGCCCGAAGTGCGGCGCGCAGTCGACTGGCTCGTCGCTCGGCAGCACAAAGACGGCGGCTGGGGAGAGGGCGGCGAATCTTACTGGACGGGAGGACCCCACGGCGAAGCGCCCTACAGCACCTCGTCGCAGACTGCCTGGGCGCTGCTCGCCTTGATGGCCGCCGGAGAGGTTGGCAATCCGGCAGTCGCTCGCGGGATCGCGTATTTGGTCGAAAGCCAGGACGAAGACGGCAACTGGGACGAGCCCTGGTACACCGCGGTCGGTTTCCCGCGGGTTTTCTACTTGCGTTATCACGGCTACCGCGCCTTTTTCCCGCTCTGGGCTCTTGCCCGGTTTCGTCGTTTGTCGCGGGGCAACTCGCGGCAGGTTCCGTTCGGCATTTGAAGGAGGGTGGGGCGAATGAGCTGGGCCGCGTCCTTTTGTCCATGGCGAAACGCCCTGTGGGCGGCTAGGGGTTTCGCCCGATGCGGCGGCGGCCCGAGCTGCGATACCGTGACGCTTGCCTCCAGACTCGATGTCGTCAACCATTAGGCGAGGATCGGACGTCAGACCGGTCCGGATGCGGTCCGAAAGACCGGCGTTTGAGTTATGGCTATTTGGGAAGGTGCGGATGCACCGATTGGCGACGGTGCTCTGCACCTCCGGCCTCGCTGCCGAAGCAAAGATCGCGCGGGCAGCGGGATTTCCCGTCGTAATCGGCGCGGGGGACCGGGAACGCACGGCCGCTCTGGTCGAGAACGCGGTCCAGGGCGCAAATTGTTTGATGAGCTTCGGCATTGCGGGCGCTCTGGCACCGCACTTGCGGCCGGGTGACGTGGTCATCTCGGCCGAAGTCGTGTCGGCCGACCATCGCTGGACGACCGCGGGGTCTTTCCAAGCCCGCGTTGCCGCTCTTGCCCAGGAAATCGGTGCATTCGAAGGCGCCGTGTTCGGCGCCGGAGCAATCCTTGCGACTGAGGCAGAAAAAAGCCGCGCTTGGCGTGACACCGGTGCCCTTGCCGTCGATCTCGAAAGCGATGTCGTCGCCCGCATCGCGTCGCAGGCCGGCATCCCCTTTCTCGTCGCCCGGACGATTGCCGATACCGCCTGCCGGGAACTCCCTCCGGCTGCGCTGATCCCGCTGTCGGAGGCCGGCACCCCGAACCTCGCTCGCGTCCTCGGGTCGGTCCTGCGCCGCCCGCGGCAGATCGCGACCTTGATCGGGCTGGCCCGGGAAACCCGGATGGCTTTGTCGGCGCTAGCCGGACCCGCCCACGCTCTCCGCGGGCTGGCCGCGGCTTTCTAGCCGCGCAATCGCCTCCTCGACGTGGCGGGAGAAGACGTATTCAGCCGGCCTTTGCCGGTCTATCGGAATTTCCGGCGCCATCTCGCCCTCGGTGCGAAAGCCGCGGAGCGCCACCGCCGCCGCTTTCACCGGGTGCTTCACCGAATCCATGACGGCAGTCGCCTCGTATCCGCTATGCACCATGCAATTGGCGCATTTCTCGTAATTGCCGGTGCCGTAGGCGTCCCAGTCGGTTTCCTCCATCAACTCCTTGAATGTCTTCGCGTAGCCCTCGCCCAGCAGATAGCAGGGGCGCTGCCAGCCGAAATAATTTCGGGTCGGATTGCCCCATGGAGTGCAATGATAGGATTGGTTGCCGGCCAGGAAATCGAGAAACAGGCTCGACTGATTGAATGACCAGCGGCGCCGCGGATCGCGCTTGAAGATTTCGCGGAACAATTCCTTGGTGCGGCGCCGATTGAGGAAATGTTCCTGATCCGGCGCCCGCTCGTAGGCATATCCGGGTGACACGGTTATACCATCGATCCCGATGTCCATGACATCGTCGAAGAAGCGAGCGATGCGCTCCGGGTCGGCGGTATCGAACAGGGTCGAATTGATATTGACCCGAAACCCGCGGGCCTTTGCCAGCTTGATCGCCGCGACGGCGCGATCGTAAACCCCGCTCTGGCACACCGTATGGTCGTGATCCTCGCGGTCACCGTCGAGGTGGATCGTCCAGGCAAAGTAGGGACTCGGCTCGAACAGATCGATCTTTTTGTCGAGCAGCAGCGCGTTCGTGCAGAGATAGACGAACTTCTTTTTTGCGACCATGCGCCGGGTGATCTCGTCGATCTCGCGGTGCAGCAAGGGCTCGCCACCCGCGATAACCACCATCGGCGCGCCGCATTCATCCGCCGCCGCGACACACTCCTCGACGCTGAGGCGCTGATTGAGGATGGCGTCCGGGTAATCGATCTTACCGCAACCGGCGCAGGCGAGGTTGCAGCGGAACAGCGGCTCGAGCATCAGAACCAGCGGATAGCGCTGCACGCCCTTGAGGTGCTGAGCGACAACATAGGCGCCGACCCGAATCGTTTGGCGCAGCGGAATTGGCACGGCGAAACCTCTTCACCAGAATTGTAGCGGGAGCCGACCTCAGCCGGCGACGTCGGCAAGTTGCGAAGGCATTCGGAATCGGACGTTTTCGGTGACGCCGGGCAGCACTGAGAGCTCGACTTGCGTCAGCTCGCGCAGCCTGTTGATCACCTCCTCGACGAGTTCCGCCGGGGCCGACGCACCGGCGGTGATGCCAACGGTTGTGACATCTTCGATCCAGCTCGGGTCGAGTGCGCGAGCGTCTTCGATCAGATAGCTGGGGATCCCGCTTTCCGCCGCGATCTCCCGCAGCCGGTTCGAATTCGAGCTGTTTGGCGCGCCGACAACCAACACCACATCGACAATCTTTGCGAGTTCCCGCGCCGCTCTCTGGCGATTTTGCGTTGCGTAGCAGATGTCCTTGGTGTCAGGGCCGACGATCGTCGGAAAGCGGGCCTTGAGCGCTTCGATGACGGCGCGCGTATCATCGACGCTGAGGGTGGTCTGGGTGATGAAGGCCAGCTTGTCCGGGTCGGCGACCTCGAGACGCATGACCTCTTCCGGCGTCGAGATCAGATGCACGCGCCCGTCGATTCGCCCCATCGTGCCGACGATTTCCGGGTGTCCGGCATGTCCGATCAAGATGATCTCACGGCCCTGATTGGCATAGCGCTGGCCCTCTATGTGCACTTTAGAGACCAGCGGGCAAGTCGCGTCGATGACCGGAAGCCCGCGGTCGGTCGCGCGTTCCTCGATCGCACTGGCGACCCCATGCGCGCTGAAAATCGTGACGGCGCCCTTCGGGATTTCGTCGATCTCGTCGACGAAACGAGCACCCTTGGCGCGCAAGCGTTCGACGACGTGGCGATTGTGCACGATTTCGTGGCGCACATAGATCGGCGGGCCGTATTTTTCGAGCGCGCGCTCGACGATCTCGATGGCCCGTTCGACCCCCGCGCAGAAGCCTCGTGGCTGGGCTAGCACCACCCGCATGACATCGCCTCGTTGCCGCGCCGCGAGCAGGCCGGACCGGAACTCGGCCCGTACCCGCATAGGCCATTATATGAACGCGCAACGTCCCTGACACAATCCGCAGGCGCATGCAGTGCTAGTGCGCAGGTGCGAATGGGTTGCCAGTCGTGTGGCTGTACCTGCAGCTAATCTACAGCGAAGTCTCGCCTTCGACTCGCGCTGAGGCGGTTCAACCTCGGTAGACGGTGCGGCGCGGTCGTGAACTCGCTTGGTCATTTTCACCTAGCCCGCGCCCAAAAGGCGGTTCCATGCGCTGCTGCACCTCGCCCGGCACATCATAGTTGCGCATGACGGTGCGGCTGTCGCGCAACCCACACGCCTCCCGCTGCACCACGAACATCCAGAGCGCGTGGCCGGCTTCCATCACCAGGGTACGCCGTGCCTGCTGCGCCGAGGCCGGCGCGCCCGCGCGCGGATGGGCGGCATCGAACTCCCGCAGCTTGGCGAGAGCCGCTTCCAGCGCTCGCCCCATCCGCCCGAGCGCAGCGGCCCGCTCCTGGACGATCTCATATTCGAGAACGTCGGCGGGAGTGCGATGAAGGCCAAAATCGCGGGACACGGGTTATGCATAGCGCCGGATGGCTCGCATGCGCAACATCTGTTGGGTAGTGGCTCAGTTGGAAATGTCGCCCGCGCTGCGAGCCGATTATCTCATCCAAACCGCTTCCATGCCGCCTGCCGCGACACGGCAAGAGCCTGCCCGATCATCGCCCAACTTACCTCGCGTTCGCGGAGGATATCGACGATGTCCTGCATGGCATCGTCAACCCTCTCGAATGCGCCGTTGAGAAACGAGTGTCCCCACCTCCGTTTGCGCTTTCCCGCAGAAAGAGCAGCGATATAGCCGCTTGGCGACTTTGGCAGCTTCCACCTCTGACACGATCTTCCTCCATCGTCAACATCAGGATGACAGTCAACAATGTATTGACAGAAATGTCGACCTAATATTGACGATCGATCGCTGAAGAGGATTTCCGCGACCTGATGCGCTCGGACGCGTGGGCCGGGAATGGCCGGATGACACGTGGTTCCGATGCAGGTGCGATGGGTCCGCGATAATTGTAGTAGGCGACGAGGCTACCCCCATCCCGCGACGTGGCGAAGATCAGCGCCGCCGAGCGCCAGCAGCTGCTCGCTCGGCGGGGCTCAAGAAAGGAAAGATATTCGTGGACCAGCCGAAGCCATAGCCAATTGGTGTGCCGTCGTTGCTTGTGCCGGAGGTAAAGGCCCGCTCCAGCGCGGCCTTTGAGACGAGGCGCTCGGTATTCAAAGCCTGATCCCAGAGAAACAGATCATTGAGCCTGGAGAACAGACCGCCGTCGCCTGTGTCAGCAGTGGGTAGTCCCAGCGCTCGAACTGACCCTCTTCCTCCCAATAACATGCGGGCTGTCGATTCGCGCGCGGCGGCCAGGCTCACGCGCCAGAAATTTAGGTTGCGCGAAGACCGTCTTGCGCTTCTGCTGGCTTGCTGAACCAGAGTCGCTGGAGGTTATTCGAATGAAAAGCTGCGCGCTCGCAGGCATAGTTGCTGCTGCGATGCTCATCCTCGCCCCACAGAGTCAAGCTGCCGCGTGCGCCAGGGGGGTATATCGCGCCGGTTGCGTCGGACCCCATG
>VAZT01000257.1:977-7528 GCA_005884825.1 Alphaproteobacteria bacterium | reverse complement strand
AATTGCGCGGACAATCAGAACATGTACGAGGCGATGCGGCTGGCCTCGTTCGTCTCCAAGGTGCAGGGACCGGATTGGCGGCGCTGGCTGACCACACGCGAGGCGGCGCTGGCGGCTACCGAAGGCAGCGCCCGCGCCCTGGGGCTCGGCGACCGGATCGGTCGGCTGGCGCCCGGCTACAAGGCCGACATCGTCATGCTCGACCTCGACCATCCGAACTGGCTGCCGTTCAACGACCCGGTCAACCAGCTGGTCCACACCGAGGACGGCACCGCAGTCGCCAGCGTCATGATCGGCGGCCGCCTGATCGTCGACAACCGCCGGGTTCTCACCGTCGATCTGGAGCGGCTACGCGACCGTGTCGCAGCAGCGCGCGAGCGTCTCGCCGCCGCCAATGCCGACAACCGCCGCCTCTACGAGGCCCTGGAACCCGTCGTCGGCAGCTACTGCCCAGGTCTGGCCCGTAGCCCCTACCACATCCACCGCTACGGCGCCCGAATGGGGTGACCACCAGACTCACTGATATCCCGCGCCCACAACCTCTCTCAAGATCACAGGATTGGAATCCCCCGCAATTCCGAGCTACTCCGCGGCGGCTCGCTCCACCGAGATGCTCGGCGCAACTTGCGCAGGTGGATTGCGTTGGAGCCCGCTGCCGCGGTCGCCGAACCGCTCCGCCGCCTTGCGCGTTATCGCCGGGATATCGTTGCCGACCGCCCGGATTTCCGAGGCGGTCCAATTGAGGCAATCCGACAGCCATTCGTGCTGCGCCTGCAGGATATCGAAAACGTTGCGGGCGTCACACATCCTCTGCATGGATCGGGAGGATGCCTCTAAGACTTGGCGCTGCCGCTGCGCCCACCCGGTGATCATGGTTTCCACACCGGAGAGGACATCACCTTGTGCGTCCATCCACAACTCGGCCTGTTTAACAAACGCCGAGCCAACAGGGATTGCATTCGATTTCGCCTCGCTCATCCTGGCCTCCTGAAATGCATTGTGCCGATCGTCGCCACCGGTGACGACTTACGCTTTGGAAGCGCTTATTTTTGAAGGCACCGACATGATGCCGCAGGGGATGCGGCGCCAATATGGCGGGTTTGCAAATTAAAGTTAACGGGACCCGCGGGTCAACCTGCTGCGCGCTTTCCTATCAGAGAAAGCCCACGCAGCACGTCGATCGCCTGGGTCAATTGTTCATCGCTCGTCGAGCCCATGTCGCCGGTCGCGACGGAGGGCGCTTCTTCCGGCGCCGGTGTGGCTGTTGCGCCGGGAGGAGCGTTGGCTGGCGGCGTGGTGGCCTGATCGGGATTTTTGAGCGCGCCCGGCAGATCCGCCTCGTGGCGGCCTTCGCCGTGCCCCAGCTTGGCGAGTTTGAGCGAGCTCACACCGAGGTCGGGTTCGAGCCCCTTGCCTTGAACCTCACGGCCGTTCGGAGTGGTGAAACGCGCCGTTGTCAGGCGGATCGCCCCGCCATTGCCGAGCGGGAGCAGGCTTTCGATCGAGCTTTCGCCGAAGCTCTTGGTCCCGAGCGTCACTGCCCGCTTGTTGTCCTGCAATGCGCCGACAACGAGTTCGGCCTCGCGTGCCGTGCCGCCATTGATCAGCGCGACGATCGGAAGCCCCTTTGCGACGTCGCCGGGAGTGGCGCTGATGCGCTTTGTGGCAGCCGGCTTGCGGCCCTTGACGACGACGATGTCGCCCTTGTCGATCAGCGCATCGGCGGTGGCAACCGCCGCATCGAAGTTGCCGCCGGGATTGTTGCGCAGATCGAGGATAAACCCGATCAGCTTGTTGCCGCTGCGTTGGCGCAAATCCTGCGTCGTGTCCGAGAGGGCCTTCTGGGTCGTCCCGTCGAACCCGGCGACGCGGAGATATCCGATATTGCCGCCCTCGACGCGCCCCGCCACCGTCTGCAATTTGAACGGCTCGCGCTTCAACTTCAGGTCGATCGGCCCGCTGTTGCCGCGGCGCAAAGTCAGCTCGACCTCGCTGCCCGCGGGGCCGCGCAGCTTTTGCTCCGCCTCGCCGAGGGTCAGATCGTAAGTCGGCTCCTTGTCGATCGAGAAAATCACGTCTCCGGGTTTGACGCCGGCTTGCGCCGCCGGCGACCCGTCCTGCGGGGAGATCACCTTCAATTGTCCGTTCTCGATCGTCACCACCATTCCGACGCCGGCCACGTTGTCGTTAGCCGGGTTTTGAAACGCCGTCCTTGCCGGCCTTTTGCTGAGCAAAAGCGCCGCTTGCCATAAACAGCGCGGATACCAGCGCTGTGATCGCCAACTTACGCATGCACCAATGTCCTCCAGGGGACCGGACGGCCGACGAAGCGGATCCTTAAGCGGATAATCGTGGCATAACCGTGTCGGTTGGTACTGTTTTCTTGCCTGGCGATCTTGCCAGAAAGCCACGCGCAATGCTTCTCTGTGCGCGGAAAAGCCGCGCCTCAGGGAGGAACCCTCAATTGGATCTGCTCGACCGGGTGAATGAAACAAAGCTGCCTTTTGCCGAGCTGTTGGGCATCGAGTTCGTCAGCGCCTCGCCGGAAAGGATCGTCGCCGAGATGACGGTCCGAGAGGACCTCTGCACCATACCAGCCGTGCTTCACGGCGGGGCGGTCATGGCGTTCGCCGACACGCTCGGCGCGATGGGCACCCTCGTCAATCTGCCGCAAGGGGCCGGCACGACAACGGTCGAGAGCAAGACCAATTTTGTCGCGCCGGCACCGGTCGGCACCCGGGTGATCGGCGAGACGACGCCGATACACCGCGGCCGGCGGACGATGATCTGGCAGACCCGGATTTCGACCACCGAGGGCCGCCTCGTCGCCCTCGTCACCCAGACGCAGCTCGTGCTCTGAAGCGCGCCGTCATTGCGAGACGCGCAGCGCGACGTAGCAATCTCGACCGGACGAGCGCCCAGCGGCCCGAGATCGCTTCGCGGAGCCTGTCCTCGGGCCGGCCTGAGGCCGGACCCGTGGGCTCGCGATGACAATCCTAAATCACCCGCTCCGCGCGCAGCGCGGCGATCTCGGGGGCGGTGTAGCCGAGGCTGCGGAGGATCTCGTCGGTGTGCTCCCCGACCAGCGGGGCGCGGCGGCGGTAGGCGCCCGGCGTTTCCGACAGCTCGATCGGCGTCGGCGCCAACGGCAGGGTATTGTCGAGCTCGGGAAAGGCCACCTCCTCGAGGAGGCCCGCGGCACGGATGTGCGGGTCGTCGAGCGCCTGCTGGGGCGAATAGACCTCGCCCGCGACGATGCTGGCCTCTTCGAGCGCGGCCAATGCCTCGGCGCAGCTGCGGGACGCGCACCATTCGGACATGCGGGCCGAGATGATCTCGCCGTGGTCGGCCCGTGACTGGTCGTCTTTGAAGCGAGGGTCGCTCAGCCAATGGTCCTCGTCGATCATCCTGGCCCAGCGGCGAAACATCGGCCCGCCAATCACCGTCGCGACGATCCAGCCGTCCTTGGTCCGGAAGATGTCGGCCGGCGCTGAGTTGAACCCGCGATTGAGGGTCGCGGTGCGGTTCACGCCCGTCAGCGCCTGCTCGATCAGGGCCGCGTTGGCGAAGGCGATCGCGGTGCGCAGGAGGGCGCCTTCGACCTTCTGGCCGCGCCCGGTCTTGCCGCGCTCGATCAGCGCCGCCAATGTGCCGAAGGCCGACAGACAAGCCGTGCCGAAATCGACCCACGGCACTTTGATCGCGATCGGCTGCTCCGGCGTGCCGGATAGATAGACAGCGCCGCTCATCGACTGGCCTATGCCGTCGAAACCGTGCTTGTGGCTGAGTGGTCCGCCCGACCCGAAAGCGGTCACTGTCGTCAGGATGATGTCGGGCTTGGTCTGGCGCAGGCTGTCGAGATCGAGCGCCAGTGACCGCAACACGCGGGGCGGCAGGTTGGCGACGACGACATCGGCGGTGGCGACCAGCTTCCGGACGATCTCGCGACCTTTCGACGCTGCCGGGTCCAAGGTCATCCCGAATTTGCTGCGGTTCATCGCGAGAAACATCGCGCCGCCGCCGGTGAACGGTTCGGTCGCGGGCCCGGCGCCGACCGGGATCATGCCGCGATCCTCGCCGCCGCCGATCCGCTCGATGCGGATCACTTCGGCGCCGAGATCGCCGAGCAATGCGGCGCAGAACGGTCCTGCGATGTAGCGCCCGAAATCGAGGACGCGAATGCCGTCGAGTACACCAGGCACGCCATCCCTCCCGCTCTCTCGGTGGGGGCGCGCCGAGTTTACCGCCCAGCCGGCTGCGGCGCATGCTACGATTGCGGCGTCGTGGACAAATTGTCCGAGGAGGATGCCAATGAACCGGGCGGAATTCGAGCACGAACTGGAAGCGCAAGGCTATCGGGAGGTCGTCGATCGCCGAATGGATGCAGGCGCGATCAATCCGGAGCACGCTCATGAATTCGATGCGCGCCTGCTGGTACTCGAAGGCGAAATGACGATCGTGTGCGATGGCGAGGAGCGCACCTACCGCGCCGGCGATACCTGTGCGCTGACTGCGGGACGGCGGCATACCGAGCGGTGCGGGCCGGAGGGTGTCCGGTATCTGGCCGGACGCCGTTACCGGCAGGCGCCGGCAAGTTAGCCGCGATGTCGCTCAATACCATCAAGGTCCCGAGCCTGGAGCAGTTGGGCGAGGTGGCGGTCGAGCTTGGCCTCGCCTTGCCCGAGGCCGAGCTCGCCGCCCATCATCAGAGCCTGCTCGGGGCGTTCGAGGCGTACAGCCGGCTCGATCGGATGCCGGACGAGTTGCCGCCGGTCAGCTACCCGCGCCTCCCCGGCCGCCGCCCGACGACCGAGGAGAACCGGCATGGCGCCTGGTACGTTAAGACCGAGGTCGCGGGCGCGCCAGCCGGCAAGCTCAAGGGCAAGACCGTGGCCCTAAAGGACAATGTCTGTCTCGCCGGCGTGCCGATGATGAACGGCGCCTCGACGATGGAAGGCTATGTGCCGGATATCGACGCGACCGTCGCGACGCGCATTCTCGACGCCGGCGGCACGATCGTCGGCAAGACGGTCTGCGAGTATTTCTGCTTCTCCGGCGGCAGCCATACCAGCGCCACCGGTCCTGTGCACAATCCGCACCGGATGGGATATTCGGCCGGCGGCTCGTCATCGGGAAGTGCAGCCGTGATCGCTGCGGGCGAGGTGCCGATGGCATTGGGCGGCGACCAGGGCGGGTCGATCCGCATCCCGGCCTCGTTCTGCGGCATCTATGGCATGAAGCCGACCCATGGGCTCGTGCCCTACACCGGCATCATGCCGATCGAGCTGACATTGGACCACACCGGCCCGATGACCGCGACGGTCGAGGACAATGCGTTGTTGCTCGAAGTACTGGCCGGCCCCGACGGCCTCGACCCACGGCAATACGGCGGCGCTGCGAAATCCTATCGCGAGGTATTGAGCGGAGGGGCCGGCGGGCTGAGGATCGCTATCGTCGAAGAGGGCTTCGGCCATTCGCAATCCATGCCGCAGGTCGACGCCGTTGTCCGCGAGGCAGCCGGGCGGTTTGGCGGGCTCGGCGCGACCGTCGACACGGTGTCGATGCCGATGCACCGAGACGGCTCGGCGATCTGGCTGGCGATCGCCGCCGAAGGCGCGACGATGCAGATGATGCTGGGCAACGGCTTCGGCTTCAACTGGCAGGGTCTCTACGTCACCTCGCTGCTGGATTTCCACAGCGCCTGGCGCACCCGGGCGGACGAGCTGTCGGACACCCTCAAAAACACGATGCTGCTTGGACATTACATGGTGACGCGCTACCGCGGCCATTATTACGCCAAGGCGCAGAACCTCGTGCGCCGTCTGCGACGGGCATATGACGAAGTGCTGTCGCGTTATGATCTGTTGCTGATGCCGACCCTGCCGATGGTCGCGACGCCATTGCCTGAAGCCAATGCGCCGGTCGCCGATATCCTGCAACGCGGCTTCGAGATGCTGGCCAACACCGCGCAATTTGACTGCACCCACCACCCGGCAATGAGCCTGCCCTGCGGGATGGTGGACGGGCTTCTGGTCGGCATGATGCTGGTCGGGAAAGCCTTCGACGAGGAGACGATTTATCGCGCAGCGGCCGCGTTCGAGAACGGCGTCGATTGGAAGGGACTGCGAGCAGGCTGACATTTGCTGCCCGCTGCACAGGAGGTTTTTGGGAACCGCATTGCTTCGAGTACGGTTTGCATTATTGAGCCGTCGTCCAAGGGTTGGGATGATCGGCGAAAAACTGAACCGGCGGAGTTCTTATCATGGCGGATCGAGAACAATCTCAGACCTCGAAACGCGGCATGGACGAGAAGCTGCAGCGCGATGTTGCCGGCAAGGGCCATCCGACCAGCGGCAGCAAAGGCGAAGAGCGCCAGCACGGCGTCAGAGATATGGGCTCGGTCGGGCGCGACGAGCCGGACCAAAGCAAAGAAAGAAACACGGAAATCGCGGTCGAAGCCGGCCACAAGGGATCGGGCCAGGATCGCAATCAGAAGAAATAACGGCTTTGTGTGCAGTTGAGCCCCGCGGAAGCGGGGCTCTTGTTTATGG
>VAZT01000257.1:0-807 GCA_005884825.1 Alphaproteobacteria bacterium | reverse complement strand
CCGCATATCGCCTTTGCCGACGACATTGCCGGCTGCGTCGCGCGCGACCTGCCCGGCGATGACGACCCAATGGCCGCCGTCGCGCAGTGCCACTTTCGTCGTCGGCGGAGAAGCGGCGCAGGGCGGCCCGACAACGATCGGCTCCGGCAGATCCGCAACCGCCTGCCAGCTGGCGTCAGCCCGCCTGATGTATTCGTCAGCCTTTTCCCGCCATACCTTTAGCCAATATTGGTTGTGCGTCAGATACAGCTTGCCATCCACAATTGCCCACGCCTCGGGATCAACGGTGTCCTTGTGTGCGGCAGCGTCGTTCGACGTGCCCATTGCACAGTAGCCGTCGTATTGCGGGGCATAGCGATCTGGACTCTTCATGAACAGATCACCACGGTGATCATTGTTAGCAAAGCGCCACCGTAATCGATGCCACAAATACTCGAATTCGGCCTTGCCCTGAAGGGGTTTCCCGTCGGTGAAATAGGCGACCGGATCGTAGCCGCTGATAGAAAGCCGGGGTTCGTCTCCGCGAGCGAGTGGCGCGAAGAGTGTGGCCGACAGAAGCCCGAGCAAAGTCGCTGTCGGCATTAATCCAAAAAATAAGCCCTCGCCATGGTTATCCTCCCCGCGGCACGACCGGCGGTCATCACGTCCGTCGTCAGCCGATGCCAGAATAGAGTAAGATGCTCGTAGTTAACGGCGAGGTCAAAACGCATCTGTGATGGGCGCCCTGCTCGATAACTCGCCTCCTCCTCCGGGCGCAGCCGCCTCTCGGAATCGGAAACTCGCCGCCATTCTGCATGCGGATGTGGT
>VAZT01000256.1 GCA_005884825.1 Alphaproteobacteria bacterium | reverse complement strand
CTACCGCGCTACGGCCACGACGAGGGTCTCGTGCATAATCATGACTGGGCGGTGCACGACTGGAAGGCATACGATTTGGCGGCGAGCCGGGCATAGCCTCGCCTCCATAGCCAAGATGCTTGGTCATCCGACGCGCGCTAGGCAGCCGGATGACCAAGATTCTCCTGGTGTTCACACGCAGCCGCTCGAGCCGCTTACCAGGGCAGCCTCTTCATAACTGCAAGCAAGATACCGGCGCATTACGCCGTCCCGCAGCGGTCGCATGTGAGGTAGCGCACGCCGGGTGACCGTCGTCCGATCGTCCAGCGCGCGCCGACCCGTCGCTTCAGGTGCAGGATTACTTGATGGTGGGAGCCTTGGCATGCTGAATGGGGGCCGTGACAAGGACCCAGTGTGCCTCCCAATATGCGTGGCGGCCGGCATAGTGGTGCTGCCATTCGTAATGCGGTTTGATCTTGGCCGCTTCGGGGTCGAAAGGCAGGTCCAAGAAGCCCTTCTGGCTATTGCCCTGGGGTCGCGGTCCCCGGAAGGAGACGTTTGCCGAATGGGCGGGATCAGCGTCGTGGTCGACGGGCTGCGATATGCCGGGCCAAGCGTTGCCGCTAGAGGATTTCGGACCCTGCGCCAGCGCGGGGGCGAGGCTTATAGCAGCCGCGAAGGCCAAAGTCGTGGCGCCGCAGCATACTGCTTTCATTTCAGACCTCCCTTCGGATGATTTTGGTCGAGCCCGACCCTCGACAGGCTCCCGTTTGAGGAACTTGATTCTCCGCATGGCGCCCTCCACAGCCCTGACCTCCCGACCCTGTCGGGAGCGGTCCCATCAGTAGCTTGCCAATCCGGAGAGATGTGTGAGCCGCTTCACAAATGACGCGATTTATGTTTGCGGCGGCGTCGAGCTCGCCCGAGGTACCGCTCCTCAGCCTCTGTGACAAAATTGGGGCTTCAATACGGGTGAATAACCGAAAGCTCGTGCGAACCGTTCACTGCGACGGCGGTTGTCCCAGAAGGGATCTGCTCGAACCCCCGGGTTATCGACCGGGGGTCACCTCTCTGAGGGATCCCTTTCGCCATTTACTTGACCCTTGCAGGATTGCAGAGCGAGCGGGATCTTGACGCACCGTGCGCATCCGGGCATCCCGATTGGGATCTGTTGGTGACCCGGCGATGAGCGATCTAGAATTCCAACGCGCCCTCAGTCCGGATCAAATGCGCGAGGCGCTCTCATTGCTGGACGGCACGGCTCGCGCAAAGCGTCGGAACGTGCAGGTTGGGGACTCGAATCCCGTGGAAGACGTTGGTTCGAGAGTCGATCAGGCCGGCACGACCATCGCCTCACCGAACCGGCTTCCTGCGGCGGAAGATGCACAGCAGCGTAATAGGCGTCTAAGCCCGGTTCTTGCCTTTTATGGCCTGGGCATCGCGGCCGCGTCGGCGCTGACGGTCTTGTCGTGGAGCGAACGCACGCTCAAACCTCCCGGTCTACCGGCGATCGCCGGCGAACAGCTCCCGAACCCGCAGCCGGCGCAGCTGGTGAAGGGCGCTCCTCCGGCGCTCCCGGTGGTCGATCCTACATCTGACCGAGATTCACATGGATCAGAGCGACGGCAGTCGAAGCCTGGCGTCGCAAGCGCGCCCCCGGTCGATGAAGGCAATGGCGGTGATGATCAAGCCGCCATAAGAGGTCCGAGCAATAGAGCCAGTGCGGCCCCGCATCCGGCTCATGCGGCCACGGTTGGCGCAATGGCCACAAACCAGGTATGGTGGGACGAACGGGCGAGCCGAAAACCGAAAGGGGTTTGGTGGCGCACGTCGGCGGTTCGAGTGGCGGCCGCGAAGAGGCGATTTTGGCGACGTCATTGGCAACCTCTCACGGAAATCACTGGCGGCGAATGTTTCCATCCCGCATGTGCGACTGGGTATAGGCAGCGCGTATTCTATGACCCACCCCGTTACGTAACTCACTGACCGGCCTCAGCCTCGGCCGGCGCCCATCGCTCACTCGGGCGCGGGCGCCGAACTCGCCGCGGCTCGGGCTGAGCTCACCACGGTAGCGGCCGACCAGAAGACGCCTCACCGACGGCCGCGCAAAACGAGTCCGGAAGTTCTTGAAAAGATTGGCGCGCCCGAGAGGAGTCGAACCCCTAACCCCCAGATCCGTAGTCTGGTGCTCTATCCAATTGAGCTACGGGCGCCTGCCGAGTGCGGGCCGGCGATGCGCGCCGGCCACAACTACTCCACCGCGGCCGGAGAACGCAAGGCGCATCGTCGCGCCCGCGCTGGCCGCCGGCTGTTGCCGCAACCACATAGCGCGGATGAGCCCCGATGCAATAGCTGTGCACGACACCGCCGCGGACGATCCGGCAACCCGGCCGTCGATCACGCTGCTCGCCGGACGGCACCGGCGCGCCGAAGCCGGCCATCCGTGGATCTACTCGAACGAAGTAGTCATGGACACTGCAGCCAAAGCGCTCGCACCCGGCAGTCTCGTCAAGTTGCAGCGTGCCGACTCCAGCCCGCTCGGCGTCGCGATCTTCAACCCGCACACGCTGCTCGCCGCGCGCCTCCTCGACCGCGACGCCGCCCGGCCGATCGGCCGGCGCTTTTTCGTCCGGCGCATCGGGCGGGCTCTCAAAATGCGCGAGCGTCTGTTCGATGAGCCCTTTTATCGCCTCGTGCATGCCGAAGCCGACGGGCTGCCCGGCCTCGTCATCGATCGCTTCGGGGCGGTTCTCGTCGTGCAGTCGAATGCCGCCGGAATGGCGCGGCTCGAGCCCGTCGTCCTCGAAGCACTTGGCGAATTGATGAGCCCCGAAGCCATCGTGCTGCGCAACGACAGCCCCGCACGGGGGCTCGAGGGACTGGCGTCCGAGACGCGGGTGGCGAGCGGCACCCTCGAGGGCCCGGTGGCGTTCCATGAGAACGGCGCCGTCTTCCGCGCCGACCTGCTCGCCGGCCAGAAGACCGGCTGGTTTTTCGACCAGCGCGACAATCGGCGCTTCATCGCCGGTCTGGCCCGAGGCGCGCGTGTTCTTGACCTCTATTGCTATACCGGCGGTTTTGCGGTCCAGACGGCGCGGGCCGCGGCCGCCGCCGTCCTCGGCATCGACCGTTCCGAGCCGGCGCTCGCGTTGGCGACAGCGGCGGCAGAGCTCAATGGGGTCAGCCGGACCTGCTCGTTTCGCCGCGGCGAAGCCTTTGCCGAGGCCGGCGGGCTCGCCGCCAAGGACGAACGCTTCGACATCGTCATCGCGGATCCGCCGGCCTTCGCCAAATCGCGCAAGGAGGTGCCGGCGGCACTGCGCGGCTACCGCAAGCTGGCGCGCCTCGCCGCCTCCGTGACCGCGGGCGGCGGCATCCTGTTCATCGCTTCCTGCTCGTTCCATGTCGGTGGGGCGGAGTTCGCCGAGGCGGTGCGCCGCGGCCTCGCCGACGCCGGCCGCGCCGGCCGCATCCTGCGGGCCGCCGGCGCCGACGCCGATCACCCGATCCACCCGGCATTGCCCGAAACCGCCTATCTCAAGACCCTGACTTTGGCTGTCGACTGAAGGGGCCACGCGGACTTATTAAGCCCCTTGCGGCTACGATTGAGGTATTTGGGCGTATATTCGAACGGGAGTGGCCTTCAATACGGGAGCGTGCCGGATGGACGCAACGCTGACCCTTGTTGATCTCGCAGGTGCGATCGCCCTCCTGATTTGGGGCGTGCACATGGTCCAGACCGGGATCACGCGCGCCTTTGGTCCTCAGCTGCGGCGCATCCTGGGCTACGCGCTCGGCAACCGTTTCAAAGCCTTCCTGGCCGGCTTGGGCGTTACCGCGATCCTGCAGAGCAGCACGGCTACGGGGCTGATGGTGACGGCATTCGCGGCCGGCGGGCTTGTCGACCTCGTGCCGGCGCTGGCGGTCATGCTAGGCGCCAACGTCGGGACCACGCTGATTGTCCAGGTGCTGTCGTTCGATGTATCTCGGGTTTCGTTCCTGTTCATTCTGATCG
>VAZT01000255.1 GCA_005884825.1 Alphaproteobacteria bacterium | reverse complement strand
GCCCCACCGACTCCGAAGAACCCTGAGACCACACCGCCGATGACCCCCACGATTGTTACCCAGCCCCAGGCTCGTCTCGGCCCTCTCTCACCCCTCGCGCTGCCGCGCCACGTCCGATAAGCGACGGTCCCGGCAGTGGTGGCGAGAAAGACTGCGAAGGAGAGCCGCAAGACATGCGGATCGAGGCCGGTCGCCAAATGGGCTGTCGGATAGGCCGCAATCAAAGCCGACCCAGCGATGGTTGCCGCCATGCGCAGATCGATGCTGAACCGCCGCTGATACCGCGAAAACGCCCAGACGACATTGGGCACCACCATTATCAAGGCGGTACCCTGCGCAGTCTGCTGATCCATGCCATAGAAAAACCCGAGTAGCGGTATCACCAGAAACCCGCCGCCGACTCCGAATAGCCCACCGAGCAGACCCGCAACCCCGCCGAGGCCCGCGGCGGCGGCGACGTGAATTGCTGTTTTGATCATCGGGGCTGATTTCGGGGGTCAGTGCCGATGCGACTGTTCTCTCCCGAGGCCACCGAGGTCACCAAGGGAACCGGACACGCCAGCAGGGACAAGTTCGATGCCGAGTGCGATCAGGCAAATCAACATTAACGAAAGCTACGGCCAACGCTGCGCGAGTTGGTCCGCGCCTGCGTCTTTCCCGGACCCCGGCGAAGCCTATTGAGGCTTGCAGGATCGCTCGATCGCAGAGCCACCCACTTCGACTGTCGGGCCGCGGGAGAAGACGCGGCGAGACGCCCGAATGCAATCCCTTCTCTGGGCTGAACCACGTTACGCGCGAGGTAGTGATCGGTAAACCCGATATCACGTCTTCCGGATCTCGACCGGAACCGTTTGTTCTACGTGGTACAGCCGATGCAATCGGCTATGGCTTGGAGGTCAGGTCGGGCTTACCGGTTTCGAGATCGACCGGGACCGAGACGTGTTCGTGGATCACCAGCCAATTGCCGTTGATCTTCTTGTAAACGTCGGTCACTCGCACAGTCAGATCCAGCTTCTCGCCCTGCTTGTCGGTGCCAGCGACGCGCTGGATGCTGTGGCTATAAGCGAGATTGTCGTCGGCGGTGATGTCAAGGTCGGTCAACTCGACGGTGATCGGGCCGTTGAAGCTGTCGAAAAGCTCCTGCCAGTCCTTGCGGTAGGCCGCTGCGCCGACATACTGCCGGGGCGGCTCTACGTCGAAGACAAATAGGGTTTGGTCCGGGACGTAGACCTTCATGATCGCGTCGAGATCCTTTGCCTTGACGGCGGCGATGAAGCGGTCTTCGAGCGCCTTGATGTCCGCCTGCGCATCCGCCTTGGCGGGAGGGCACAGCACCAAGGCCAGCAATATCAGGACGACCGCCCCGCCGACAAGGCGAGGGAGCAATATCTTCATCCTTTCTTCCCTTTCCAATTATCCGAGTCGCGGAGTCCGCACTTGAAAGCGATTGTCTGACCCCTAGAGATCCGTGACAACGAAACAAAAATGCGTTGGCTTCAGAGACCGCCACAGCGACGGCGGATCATGGGCCGATGGAGCGAGAACTCAATACTTCTCTCTTGGTGGGGGGCGCATCCCCTTGCTGACTTCGACCGATTTGGGTCTGGGCGAGGCTAATCGGCCCATTTGAGAGCTACTCGCGCTGACTTTGCCTGTTCGCGATCGGCGGGTTCGGGGCACTCGAAAGCCGCGGGCAGCCGGAACACAACGAGGATTGGGTCGTCGAGGAAAAGAGGATTACGCGGTCGGCTTTATCCGACCGGGACTGGTGCCTGCGGTACAGTGCGCCAGAACTCCGGGTCATGGCCGAAAAAGATGTGCGCCCCGCTCCGTTCCAGCGCCTCCAACCGGTCAAGGGAGGCCAGCATCGCCTCGCGGTCGTACATGTTGCGCGGTAGGCGGCGCTCGCGGAGGGTCTGACAGAAGTAACAGGCGTCCGCGGCGAGCACGACCTCACCGTGATCGAGCCGCAGCCGAAGGGATTGATGCCCCGGCGTATGGCCATACGTCGGCAGACACACCACCGAGCCATCGCCAAATACGTCGTGCTCACCATCCACCAGTCTCAGTTTATGGCCGAGGTCGAAGTCGCGCGGGTTGAAGCCGCGCTTCGCAGCGGTGTCGGGGTCCATACCGGCTTCCCATTCCCGGCGCTGGACGAGCATTGTCGCGTTGGGGATCAGTGCGTTCCCGCCGACATGATCGAAATGGAAATGCGAGTTGATGATGAGGTCGATCTTGCCAGGATTTCGGTCAATCGTTTCGAGCCGGGCGCTGACCTCCTCGCCGGGTTGAAAGCCGATACGAAACAGCCCGGCAAGCCGCGAGCCGAGCCGTCCAGCGGGGTCGGACTGGCAATCCGGGTGCAGCCCTGTGTCGAACAGTGCCCGTCCTTTCGGGTGCTCGATTAGAAAGACCGGAACCGGCACGGTGATGTCGCCTTCTCCGCCCTCCATTAGATGGGCGAACTCGCCGGTTACCGTACCGCAAGTGAATGCATAGAGCTTGACTGTCATTCTGGAGCGCGTCCTCTCGTTATCCGAAATTGACCGCGGTGGTATTGCCGCCGCTCAGGAGAATCCCGACGTGCTCGCCCGGTCGGGGCTGATAACGACCCGAAATGAGTGCTGCAAAGGCGGCAGCACCTCCGGGCTCGGCAACTACCCTCAGAGCCTCCCAAAGAGCCAGTTGGGCACGCTTGATCGCGTCGTCAGGAACCAGGACTACGTAATCCACATACCGCTTGGCGATGGGGTACACGAGCGTGCCGACGCGGCGGGGTGCGAGGGAATCTGCCGCTATGCCAGCAGCCGGGGCGTCGACTGGTCCTCCTGCCTTGAGCGCCATCATCAGCGTTGGGGAGGCTTCGGGCTCGACGCCGACCACCTTGACCTTGCCGCCAAACCAAGCCGCGATACCGGCGATAAGCCCGCCACCTCCGACCGCGACGAGGAGCGTGTCGAGATCTGGACTCTGCTCCTCCATCTCCAGCCCGGTTGTCCCCTGGCCCAAGAGCGTTTCGCGCTGGTCGAAGGCGTGGATCGAGAGCGCACCTGATTGCTTTGCCCAGACCTCACTGGCGGCGAGAGCATCGGCGTAGCGGTCACCGGTAATGCCGAGTTCGGCGCGATAATTGCGAATTCTTCGGACTTTCGCAGGTGATGAGATCGAGGGCACAAAAATCTTAGCGGGCATCCCGAGTTTCATCGAGGCATAGGCGACGGCTGCCCCATGGTTCCCACCCGATGCGGCCACTACCCCGGCCTGTGGGATTTCTCGCGTCAGCAAGTTCGCAAACGCGCCCCGCGTCTTGAACGAGCCCGCATGCTGGAGAAGCTCAAGTTTGAAGGTGAGGCGGGCGGCAGCCAGTCCGAAATCCGCCGCATCGACTTCAATCACTGGAGTGCGCCGGATATGGGGTCGGATCAGCCCTTCTGTTTGGGCGATAGAGCCTCGATCAATGATATTGTCGGCCTGCATCTCTAGGGCTCGACTCCTCACACGGTTGATTAGGCAAAGTGTCCTCGCCGTCACCGGCTTTGGCTAACATATCGCGGAGTTAACCACATCGAGGACCGACTATGGGGAAGCTCGACGGGAAAGTGGCGATCGTGACCGGCGCGGCGCGTGGTCTTGGACGTGCTTACGCGAAGCGGCTCGCCGGGTTGGGTGCGAAGGTCGCCGTCGCCGACCTCAACCTGCGCTCGTACGAGGAATTCGAGGCCGAGGCCAAGGATATGACCGCCGACAGCACGGTCGCCGAGATTGAGGCAATGGGTGGCACCGCCTTGGGGATCGAGGTCGATGTCCGTGACCATGAGGCGGTCGAAGCAATGGTGGCGCGGGTCGTCCAGGCATGGGGTCGAGTCGAC
>VAZT01000254.1 GCA_005884825.1 Alphaproteobacteria bacterium | reverse complement strand
ATTCGAATATCCGAACGGGCTCGCGTTCTCGCCCGACGAGCGGGTGCTCTACGTTGCCAATACGCGGCACGCGCAATACATCCACGCGATCGAGCTCGATGACGCCGGGAACATGGTGCGGCGGCGGATCTTTGCCGACATGTCCTCCGAGGAGACCGACGGCGTGCCCGACGGCATGAAGGTCGATGTCGAGGGCCGCGTCTATTGCACCGGGCCCGGCGGCACCTGGGTATTCGCGCCTGACGGCTCGCGGCTCGGGATCATCCGCACGCCCGAGATCCCGGCGAACCTGTGCTTTGGCGGTCCTGATCTCCGGAATGAAAATCTCACCGCAGAGACACAGCGGAGCCCGAGCAACCACACCTCGTCTTTCCCGCGAAAGCGGGAACCCAGAGCCTGCCCCTGGCTTGAACAGGGGGCTAGCAGTTCTGTGCCTGCGCACCTGGACCCCCGCTTCCGCGGGGGTGACGGTAACCGGAGAGCAAAGATGAAAGTCGGTATTGCACTCAACATGTTGTCCGAGCCCCCTCGCCCCGATGTGGCGGTGGTTTCCGACCATATGGCGATGGGCGATCTCGCCGAGCCGCTCGGTTTTGACTCGCTATTCGCGCTCGAGCACCATTTCACCGGTTATGCGATGTCGCCGGCGCCGCTCGAGCTGTTGGCCTATTATGCCGGCCGCACAAAGCGGATCGTGCTTGGGACGGCGGTCATCGTGTTGCCGTGGCACGATCCCATCCGCGTCGCGGAAGGGATCGCGCTGTTGGACATTCTCTCCGGCGGTCGCTGTCTCTTCGGCTTTGGCCGGGGCGCGGCGAGCGTCGAATACGAGGGGTTCCGCATTCCGATGGAAGAAGCGCGGCCGCGCTTTGCGGAGGCGGCACAGCTGATCCGCACGGCTTTGCGCGAGCCCGAGTTCGAGTGGCAGGGCGAATTCTACCAGATCCCGAAGACCTCGATCCGCCCGCGCCCGATCTCCCATCCCGAAGAGCGCTTCTATGCCTCCTCGGTCAGCCCGGAATCGGCCGAGATCATGGCGAAGCTCGGCTTCGGTATCCTCGTCGTCATGCAGAACGAGTGGGCGAAGGCGGCCGAGAGCATTGTCAGTTACCGCGAAATCGCGCAGAGCGTCGGCCACAACCCGCCGCCGCCGATCATCCTGACCAATGTGTCGTGCGCCGAAAGCCGCGATGAGGCGCATGACCGGGCAATGATGTGGCTCGGCAAGAAATGGGAATCGATCGACAACCACTACCATTTCTCGGACGGGCATCTCGCCACGGTCAAAGGCTACGAGACCTACGGCAAGATGGCCAAGACCTATGCCCGCCTGCAGAGCGAAGAAGAACGGGTCAGGGCCACCGAATTTTATGTCAAAATCCAGATCGTCGGGACGCCCGAAGACTGCATCCAGCAGATCGGCGAACTACAGCGCGTGACCGGGACCGACCATGTAGTCACGGAATTCTCGTTTGGCGGCATACCTCATGACGACGCGGAAAAGAACATGCGGCTCTTCGCGAGCCGGGTGCTGCCGGTGCTGCAAAACGACAGCGCCTTCGCCGCGCCGCCGGCACCGGTAACGCAAGGTACCACGAGTTCCGACCTGTTCGCGCCGGCATAGAAGCGCCTCCGAGGGCACCGCCATGCCGAATTACCGCGCGCCGCTGCAGGATATGCAGTTCGTGATCACCGAGCTGGCGGGGCTCGAAGGATTGGCCGCGTTGCCGGGCTATGAGGAAGTCACGCCGGATCTGGTCGGGGCGGTTCTCGAGGAGGCGGCAAAGCTCGCCGGCGATGTATTGGCGCCGCTCAACCAGTCCGGTGACGAGCAGGGCACTGCGTTGACAAAGGACGGGGTCGTCGCGGCCGACGGGTTTGCGGCGGCATACCGCCGGTTGACTGCCGGGGCGACGGAAGCGCTCAAGGCGCACGGCTCGGACGAGCTGAAGAGCCGCTTTCTGCCGAAGCTCGTCAGCGGCGAATGGGCGGGCACGATGAACCTGACCGAACCGCAGGCGGGTTCGGACTTGTCGGCCGTGCGCACCAGGGCGGTGCCCGAGGCCGAGCATTACCGGCTCTTCGGCCAGAAGATCTTCATCACTTGGGGCGACCACGACATGGCCGAGAATGTCGTGCACCTGGTGCTCGCCCGCCTTCCCGACGCGCCTGAAGGCACGCGCGGCATCTCACTGTTTCTGGTGCCCAAATTCCTCGTCGGCGCGGACGGCGCGCCGGCGGAGCGCAACGATGTCGAGTGCGCGTCGATCGAGCACAAGCTCGGCATCCACGCCAGCCCGACTTGCGTGATGAGCTTTGGCGAGAAAGAAGGTGCGATCGGCTATCTGGTAGGCCGGGAGAACGAGGGTCTGCCGCACATGTTCACGATGATGAACGAGGCCCGCCAAAAAGTCGGATTGCAGGGTCTGGGGATCGCCGAGCGCGCCTATCAGGCGGCGCGCGACTATGCCAAGGAACGAATCCAGGGCCGGTCCGCGGGGCAGCGCAGCGGCGACCGCGTGACGATCATTCACCACCCCGATGTGCGGCGCATGCTGCTGACGATGAAGTCGCAGATCGAGGCGATGCGCGCCTTCGGGTACGTGCTGGCCGCCGACGCCGATTTCGCACGCAAGCACCCGGATCCTGACGAACGAGACCGGCATCGGAAGCGGGTCGACCTGCTGACCCCAGTGCTCAAGGGCTGGTGCACCGAGCTCGGGGTCGACATCGCCTCGGTCGGGGTGCAGGTCCATGGCGGCATGGGCTTCATCGAGGAGACCGGCGCCGCGCAGTATCTGCGCGACGCGCGCATCGCGCCGATTTATGAGGGGACGACCGGAATACAGGCCGGTGATCTGGTCGGGCGCAAACTGGGCATCGACAACGGCTCGGCGATGGCGGAGCTGATCGACGAGATGCGCGCGGTCGGGGACCGGCTCGGGGGCTCCGACAATGCGGACCTGCCGGCGATCCGCGAGAGCCTCACCGGCGGCATTGATGCGTTGAGGGAGGCCACCGAATGGGTTCTGCAGACGATCCGGCGCGACCCCAACGCGGCGCTCGCAGCTTCGGTCAACTACCTGATGCTGACGGGTTATGTCTGCGGCGGCTGGCAGATGGCGCGCGCCGCCCTCGCCGCCCGGGCGCGTTTGGGGCCAGGCGCGGATGATGGGTTCTGCCGGACCAAGATTGCGACGGCACGGTTCTATGCCGAGCAGATTCTGCCCAAGGCGAGCGCGCTGCTCCCGATTGTCAGGAGCGGCGCCTCTACCGCCTTCGCACTCGACGAGGAGCAGTTCTGATCGGCTACAGACCTCGCGTCGCCGGTCCCTTGAGCTCGACCGTGTTGCCGTCGGGGTCGGAGATGTAAAGCGAGGGGCCGTAGCCCTCGGCGCCGTAGCGCTCCCGCACCTCGCCGACTTCGACGCCGTGCCGGCGGAGATGGGCGGCGAGCGCGGCCGCGTCGAAACCGTCGACCCGGACGGCGAAGTGATCCATGTTGCGTGCTGCGTCATCTCCCGCCTCGCCCGGCGAGGCGGAAGCCGGAACCAGATCGATCAGCGAAGCGCCGGCACGCAGCTGGACCAGCTTGGGTTGCTCGAGCCGGCGTTCGACACGGCAGTTCAGAACTCTCTCGTAGAAATCGATCGCGCGGTCGAGATTGCCGACCCGCAACACCACGTGGTCGAGGCCGGCTATGCGGACCCCGTCCCCGGCACTCGAAGCGTTCCTCGACTCGACAGTCCCTGCGTCCGGCATTGTCGGCTCCTTTCGCTCGCGGTCGGTGTCACTCTACCGCGAATGGGCGGGGCCGACATCCGGTTTATTGCGGCGTGGGCTGGGACTGCTGCGCCGCGGCGCGGCGCGGATGCTGGGTGCGCCACGCGCGCATCTCGGCGCGGTCGAGGACGCCGTCGTGATCGGCGTCCATCTGGTCGAAGCGGGCCCCGGCCCGTTCCGCTGCCCGGTCCTTGGCGCGTTGGATGAATTGATCCCGCGTGATGCCGCCGCCTCCGGTCGGAGCGGAAGGCGCGGGGGCCGCACTCTCGACGGCGGCGGTTTGCGGTGCCGTCTGAGCGAAGGTTGTCGCAGGCAGCAGGGACAGAGCGACGAACGCCATGAAAATGGTAGAGCGCATTTGTTACGACTTTCAGTTGACTAAAATCGATCTATAGCATTCTTTGCGTGCGAACACAAGCAGCGGGTTGCATTGCGTTCATGTGGCATCCGCAAAAAAGCTGGGTCCCGACGGCCGCTTGGGGAGTACAGTGCTCGGCAATACCCTTCGATGAGTGGAGCGGGGAAAACAACATGCAATACCGCAGGATCTCGGCCGATTGCCATCTCGACATGCCGTGGATGCCGCCCGACCTGTTCACCGCCGAAGCGCGGCGCGAGCTCAAGGATCGCATGCCTTATGTCGAGGATGGGCCGCAGGGGCCGCAATGGGTCGCCAAGAACGGCGCCAATTTCGGATTGAAGAACGGTGTCGGGCCGGGCGGCGCGCCCTTTGTTCCGGGTCAGAACCATCGGGTCGACAAGATGGCCGAGACCGGCATGTACGAGGACGGCAAGCGGGACATCCGTCGCTGCAGCGACCCGCATCTGCGTATCAAGGACATGGACCGTGACGGCGTCGACGCCGAGGTCATCTACGGAATCCTCGGCGCGGCCTCCCGCCTCAACGACCGCGAAGCCTCGAACGAGATGCTGCGCATCTACAACGATTTCCTCAAGGATTTCTGCAGCTATTACCCCGACCGCGAGATCGGTCTCGCCTGTCTTCCGTATGGCGACATCGACGACGCCGTGAAGGAGATCCACCGCGTCGCCAAGATGGGCATCAAAGGCCTCGAACTGTCCTGCTCGTGGGACATGGAGCCGATGTGGCACCCGGTCTGGGAGCCCTTGTGGAACGCGGTTGAAGACGTGCAGTTGCCGCTGCACTTCCACACCTTCCCGACGACATCGCCGCGGGCGCGCGAAGGAGTTTCCGGGCAGGTTCGCCGCGCGGCAATGTTCACCGGGGTCTCGGCCTTCCAGATGGGCCTCATCAACATCATCGCCGCATTGATCGGCGCCGGCGTGTTGGAGCGTCACCCGCGCCTCAAGGTCTCGTTCGGCGAAAGCGGCATCGGCTGGCTGCCCTATGCGCTCGACCGCATGGATTTCGAGTATGAGGACCGCTTCCGCGACCTGATCAAGATGAAGCCGAGCGAGTATTGGCGCCGCCAGTGCAAGGCGACCTTCCAGTTCGACCCGATCGGCACGAAGCTCGTCGACGACATCGGCGTCGAGACATTGATGTGGGGCTCCGACTACCCGCACACCGACGGCGTGTGGCCGGAATCCTCGAAATACATCAAGGAGCAGTTCGCCGGCCTCGCGCCCGAAATCGTCCACAAGATCACCTGCGAGAACGCCGGCAAGTTCTACGGCCTGATCAATTAAGAGCCGCAAACCTGCGGCGGCGCCCATCGGGAGATCCGAGCGCCGCCGCTGTTTTCGCTGTTATTTGCAGCGAGAAAACTGCGAGAAAACGGGCAGGCCGCAGAATTCCTCGATTTTTCGAAACGGGAACAGCAGAATAGCAGCGAGAAGTTCCGCTGGTTTCCTGCTGTAAGTGGTCCAATAACAGCAAAACGCGTCATTAAAATCCGTTAATTGCGGCTCGCGCATAAAAAATCCCCGATCGCAAGGCCGCGTGCGCGCGATGGAAAACGGATCAGGGGCAAGTGGTTGAGATTCCCGGATTCCGCGCCCGGAAAACAGGTAACAACAGGACGCCAAAACCGGATCGTTTACTATTACTGACATCAGCGCGGCTCGCGGGCGAACGACGCCAGTATATGGGTTCACGGTATGTTCGCCTCAAGAGCCACGTCAATTCGTCGCGCAGGTCGAGCGCGGAGGCCGGCTGTCCACCCCTTAGTCGAACAGAGGCGCGAGTTTAGCCAATACCTCTTCAATAATCGCCACCGGCACGCTTTCGAGCTTTCGCCCGGCGCGCGCGTCGAGGTCGAGGGCGCGCGGCTGATCACAGCGAACGACGCCGGTGGTCCGTGTGCCCGCGCCGGCAAGCGACACGGCGAAACCGCGGGTGCGGGCGAAATTGCCGCCGGTCGTGACCGGCACCACGACCGGTACCATTGTCAACCGGTTAAAGGCGCCCGGCGATACGACAAGCACGGGCCGGCGGCCCTGTTGCTCATGACCCTGGGTCGGGTCGAGGGAGACCAGGTAGATCTCACCGCGCTCCGCT
>VAZT01000253.1 GCA_005884825.1 Alphaproteobacteria bacterium | reverse complement strand
TGACGCCGGAACCGTACGCCATTGTCGCGGAGGCCGATCTGGAGCGCGAGCTGATAATGGTCCGGTCTGCCGCGGCGGGTGGGCCGGCGGGGATCTTTGGCCCGGATTCGGTCATTTGGCGCATCGACCGCGAGGCAGCGGTTTTTCTGGGAGCAGGCCGCGCATTGCTGCTGCAGCTCGCGCATCCCTGGGTCGCAGCCGCCATCGCCCAGCATTCCCGGAGTCTCACCGACCCCATCGGCCGGTTTCACCGGAGCTTCAGCATCGTCTATACGATGGTGTTCGGCACGACGGCCCAGGCGCTCGCGGCCGCCCGCCGCCTGCATCGCCGCCACACCGCAATCAGCGGCACATTGGGAGAGAATGCAGGCTCTTTTGCCGCCGGCTCGCCCTATTGCGCCAATGATGTCGCGGCGCTGCGCTGGGTCCACGCCACGCTGACCGACACCGCCCTCCGAGCTTACCAGCTCGTCAACCCGCCATTGTCGGCCGACGATCGAGAGCGCTATTACGCCGATGCCCGAGTGTTCGCGGCGCTGTTCGGCATTCCGCAGAGCGCGCTGCCGCAGAGCTGGCCGGATTTTGCCCGGTACGTCGATGACATGTTCAGCTCGGACATGCTGGCTGTGGGCAGCGCCGCCCGCAGCATCGCCGCCGAGTTGTTCTGCGGTGCCGGAACCCGCCTGCGCGCGCCGCTCTGGTATCGAGCTTTGACCGCCAGCCTTTTGCCGCCCCGGCTGCGGGATGCGTTCGAGTTGCCGTATGGTCCCTCGGAGCTGCGCTCCGTCGAGCGGATGCTTACCGCGATCCGCCATGTCCATCCCTGGGTGCCGGCCCGCTTGCGTTATGTCGCGCCCTATCACGAGGCGCTCGCGCGGCTTGCGGGGCGCGACCGGCCGGCGCCCTTGACACGGGTTCTCAACCGGCTCTGGATCGGCCGCAGTTCGATGGCGATCGGCGGAGACTAGCTCATGGCGAAGTCTGCGATAAAGCTCGAGCAGACCGAGAGGTGCGTGCTACGGGTGCCGGCGGGCACCGACCTCGTCGAATGGTATTTTGAGCAGGGCTGGACCGACGGGCTGCCGGTGGTGCCGCCGACGCGGGAACAGGTCGACGCCTTTGTCGAGGCGCTCGGCGGGGATCCGCAGCTTGTGGAGTGCAAAGTGCCGCCGCGGCACGGCAGTTTGACGCGCGAGGTACTGGCCATCAACATGGTCATGGCGGGCTGCAAGGCTGAATACGCGCCGGTGGTGCGTGCTGCAATGCTCGCACTGATTGCGAAAGCATTCAACCTCAATGGGGTGCAGGCGACGACGCACATGGCGGCGCCGCTTTTGGTGGTCAATGGGCCGATCGCCCGCGAGATCGGTATGAACGGCGATTGCAACGCCTTCGGCTCCGGCAACCGCGCTAATGCGACAATCGGGCGGGCGCTGCGCCTCGTATTGCTCAATGTCGGCGGTGGCTGGCCCGGCGACCTCGACAAGAGCACGCTCGGCCATCCCGGAAAATACACATATTGCGTCTCCGAAAACGAGTCGGCGAGCCCGTGGGCGCCCTATCATGTCGAGAAGGGGTTCAGCCCCGAAGACTCTGCAGTGTTCGTGCTGGCCGCCGAGCCGCCGCACAGCGTCACCAACCATATCGCGAACGACCCTGAAGGCATCCTCGACAGCATCTGCTCGGCGATGAGCACGATCGCCAACAACAATGCGGTCTCGAGCGGGCACTGCGCCGTCGTGATCGGGCCGGAACATGCCCGCACGATCGCCGGCAAGGGCTGGACCCGGCACGAGGTGCGCAATTATCTGGCAATGCACGCCTATAATCTCTTCTCGGAAATCAGCTTCAATGAGCGCTACGGCAAGATCTACAACCGCAATCTGCCGAAATGGTACAAGCGGGAACCACAGGCGCGCATCCCGATCGTGCCCGGCCCCGACCACATCCACCTCTTTGTCATTGGCGGCGAAGCCGGGCGGTTTTCCGCCTTCATCCCCGGCTGGGGTCACATGTCCTCTCCCGTATTGCGCAGCATCGAAAGCGCATCCGAGCCGAGGGCGCCGATCTGCGTCGACGGCACGTGCTATCTATGAGAGTGCCGCACGAAATCAATTTGGCCATACTGATGTATTGTCGTCGCCCCCGCGGAAGCGGGTGTCCAGGGCTCAGCCGCAGAAACCTGCGGCCCTGGGTTCCCGCTTTCGCGGGAATGACGGAAAAGGGCAGGACAACCCAGATGAACAATGAGCCGGATCTGATCGTCTTCGATCCACGCGGCGTCGTCGAGACCGAGCCGCTGGCGCTTTCTGAGCGCCCCGCCACACTCGACGGGCTGCGGTTGGGCGTCCTCGACAACACCAAATGGAACGCCAACCGCTTGCTGCGCAAGACAGTGGCGAAACTCCAGGAAGAAATCTCTTTTGCTGCAGTGAACTACTACCGTAAGGAGAGCTTCTCCAAGGAGGCCGACCCGGCGCTGATCGCGGCCATCGCCGCCGATAACGACATCGTGGTGACCGCGATCGGCGACTGAGGGTCGTGCACGTCGTGCTGTACGCATGACGGCATCAGATTGGAAGCCGCCGGCCGCCCCACCGCAGTTGTCGTCACCACGGAGTTCCTGCACGAGGCGGAGGTGCAGCGCGATGCGCTCGGCATGCGCGATCTCACTCTGGTCGTGATCCAACACCCGCTCAGCACCCTGACCGACGAGGAAATCGAGCAGCGCGCGCAACAAGCCGCCGCCCAGTGCGTCGGCATCTTGCTCGGGCGCTCTTTCTAACATCTATCCGGGTGCTGGGCCCGCGTGCTTCGTTTCACGGCGATCATCTTCCTCTGCACAAGGGCCGCTGCGTTTGCGCAGAGCCCGAGCCGATCCTACGACTACGCGGCCTTGATGCAGGAGATCTGCCGGCAATACGCGAACACACAAGTCGGGATGCCGGCCGATCTCATGTTCAATCAGTGCATGTCCGAGAGGCACTGCCGGCCGTCTTCCGGCTCGTCAGCCTATCAATGCGAAATTCCCGGTCCGATGACCTGGCATGGGGGCGGTTACTAGAGGGCGGCGT
>VAZT01000006.1 GCA_005884825.1 Alphaproteobacteria bacterium | reverse complement strand
GTTTGTCGAACAGCCGAATTTGCAGAACCCGCGATAGACGCAGGGATGGGCCTTGCCGCGCGGCGCGGAAACGGTGGCAAGAGGGGTCGCCGCCCATTTGATGCCGAGCGCTTCGCAGCCGCGCGCCAGCACGAGCCCCGCCGCATTCATCTCATGCTGACGGTAGGGGTAGCGGCCCCGCGGCGGGCCCCACGGATAATTCACCGGCCCGGCGATTTTCAGCGCATCTTCCGTCAGATCGTAATAGTGCCACATCTCCTCCGGCTCGATTGGCCAGTCGACTGCATAGCCGAGCCGGGAGCGGGCCTTGAAGCGCTCCGGGCGAAAGCGCAGTGACACCATCTGGAAGTGCACCGTGCTGCCGCCGACCGATTGGCCGCTGTTGTTCTCGCCGAGCTGCACCGGGTCCTCGCCGCCGGTGATGCGCTCGCCGAGCCAGAAAAGCTTCTTCTGCTCATATTCGTCGGAGGCGAAATCCTCGAGCGGCCGCCAATAGGGGCCGGCATCGAAGGCGACGACCGAGAACCCGGCCTCGGCGAGCTTGCAGGCGAGGGTGCCGCCGCCGCCGCCCGTGCCGACAATCGCAAAATCGACTTCGTCTTCGTCGCTGTAGCAGCGCATCGGAATCCAGGCCCCGGGGCGGAATACATCCGGCGCCCGCCCGTCCTTTGCCCGCGGACTATCCATCATGGCGCTCTTCTGCTTCCCAGGGGTCACGCCGGTCAAAGCCGAGCCGCACATACCCACGTGGCGAGGCCGGACCGCCAAAGCCGATTT
>VAZT01000005.1 GCA_005884825.1 Alphaproteobacteria bacterium | reverse complement strand
TTTGATGCCCTGCCGCCATGCCTCGCGCATTGGCGGCATCCCTTCATAGCGATAGCCGTCGCCCCGGTTCTTGTGCAGCTTTTCGTCAATGAACGGGACGATTGGAACAGGCCGATTGGCGCGGTCGGGCTGCGGGATCAACCGATCGCAGACAGCCGCCAATATCTCCCACTCGGTCTCCGTCAAGAAACGGCGATCCGGTATTTCACCCAGTCGCTTCTTGACGACGGCCCGCGTCTGGTCGTTCCACGAGGGCGAATCCCACTTTTCGAGAACGTCGTAAGTCGGGAAGCGGTTGTGGAACACCTCGCTCATTGATGCGCTTCCATCAACTTGACGGCGCCAAGTCCGGCCAATGCAACGCCGCTGAACGACGGCGGAGCCGGCAATGGCGGTCCGTTCAGCAAATTTTGGCTCCAGTTGTAAAAGCCGCCCATGTTTCGGGAGACGCCGTAGGCATGAAAGCCGCTGCCGGCAACGCCCATTGCCGTCGTCGCGAGCAGCATCGGTTTAGCCCACCGGATGAAATCGGGTCTTACAGCGGCCAGTCCCATCGCAATCGCGGTCATTGGCGGCAAGGTAACCGGAACGAACATGAACGGGTTGTGGAAGGCGCCGCGAAAATGGAGCAGCGCCGCTTCCGCGACCGTGCCGATCAGCCCCGCTGCCGTGCCCCAGGCCAGAACCGGCCCGGCGGGGAGCCCGAGCAGGCGTTCTGGTTGTTTTTGCTTGCCGTAGGCAACGACGCGCGAGGCGGCCAGTCCGGCAAGGCCGGCGAGCGTGATCGCGATAGGCGCGCCGAGCGGCGCAGCGTAGAATAGGTTCAGCAGGTCGAAGCCCCCCTCGCGCTTACCGACGTTGTAGAGGTGGAACCCGAAGCCGCCGATGCCGGTGGCCAGGGCGAGACCGCAAAGCGCGGTTCGTGCAGCCCCGAAATGCGCCGGGGTCAAGCTCACTTGCAGGCTGCTAGCGAGTGAGGCGCCGGCGACGATCGGCGGCAGATACATCGCCGGATTGTGATAGGCGCCCCGGTAATGCTCCATCGCGCTGTCGGTCAGTACGCTGAACGAGAGGATCGCCGCGGCTCCGTTGAGGTATCGTGCCGCTCCGACGTGTTCAGGCTCTTCCTGATGTTCCCACGGCGTCTCGCGGGGCCTTTCGAGCAGGCGATAGACGGCAATCGCCGCCAGCGCCGCAAGCCCGGCGCACAATACGCCGGCTCCGAAGCGACGCATCGGAGCCGCGCCGGGTTGCAGCGGCTGTGCCGGAATGGTTCCCGCCGCTTGCCCCCGAGCCGGCAATACTTGCACGCCCAGCTTCTGCACAGCCTTCCCGCATCGTTGACGAGCTGCGTTAAGCCAGGTGGCCCCTGCGCTCAACGGTCACGATCAGTCAACGGCACAAGGAGCGGGCTGTTCCGGGTGTCAGCTCAGGTCGATCGCGTAGCGTTTCAGCACCTGCAATGGCACGATCTCCAGGGTCGCCTCGTGGGTCGCGGTCAGCCGGACTTTGGGGGCCTTGCCGGCTTCGAATGCTTCCTTCCAGCGCTCGGCGCAGAGGCACCAGCAATCGCCCGGCCTCAAACCCGGAAAGCCGAATTCCGGCACTGGTGTCGACAGGTCGTTGCCAGCCGCCTGCGAGAACGCCAGAAAGGCGGCATCGACCCTGGTGCACACCGTATGCAACCCGAAATCCTCGGGTCCGGTGTTGCAGCTGCCGTCCCGGTAAAACCCGGTCATCGGCTTGGTGCAGCACTCGGCGAGCGGCTCGCCGAAGACGTTGCGTCCCTCGGTCATGTTTGCTTCTCCGGTGAGTTGGTCAGGCGGGGGTGCGGTTGGCGCGTTCGGCGAGGCGCGTCTCGATCGCATCCCAAATCCTCGGTGCGATCTCGATGCCGTCGAGCCGCGCGATCTCCTGGATGCCGGTCGGGGAGGTGACGTTGATCTCCGTCAGCCAGTCGCCGATCACGTCGATCCCGACAAAAACCAGCCCCTGAGCGCGCAACGTCGGCCCGATAGCGGCGCAGATCTCGCGGTCGCGGGCGGTCAGCTCGGTCTTGATCGGGCGGGCGCCGACATGGAGGTTGGCGCGCGCCTCGCCTTCCGGCGGCACGCGCAGCACCGCGCCCATGGCTTCCCCTTCGACGAGGATGATGCGCTTGTCGCCCTGCCGCACTTCCGGGATATAGCACTGCACCATGACCGGCTCACGCTGGATCGATTCATACATCTCCAACAACGCCGTCAGGTTCTCGTCGCCGGGCCGCAGCCGGAACACGCCGGCCCCGCCATTGCCGAACAGCGGCTTCAGGATGATGTCCTCATGCTCTCTCCAGAATGCGCGGATCGCATCCCGATCGCGGGTCAGCAAGGTCGGCGGCATCAGCTCCTTGAAGCGCAGGACGAAGAGCTTCTCCGGCGCGTTGCGCACCGCGGCGGGGTCGTTGACGACAAGCGGCCCGTGTTCCGGCAGCAATTCGAGTAGATGCGTCGCGGTGATGTAGGCCATATCGAAGGGAGGATCCTGGCGCATCAGAATGACATCGACCCCGGCGAGGTCGAGCTCCTCGAACGACCCGAACCGATGGTGGTTGCCTTGTCTGCGGATAACTTCGAGCGGCCGGGCGCGCGCATAGAGCCGCCCGTCCTGAAGCGTCAGCGCGTCGGGCAGATAATGGAACAGGGCATGCCCGCGGGCCTGTGCTTCGAGGGCCAGCGCAAAGGTCGAATCCGCATCGATGTTGATCGTATCGATCGGATCCATCTGGATCGCGACGGCGAGAGCCATGCCGACCTCCTTACATACCTGGACTCGACACAACTCCCTCTCCGCCCTTGGGGGCTTGGGGGCGGAGAGGGCGAGAACGCGGGGAAGGGACGGCGCGTCAATTCAACTTCGACCGCAGCTGCTGCAGCAGCGTCGCGGCCTGATGCCGTGCCGTGCCGTCCGGAGCGCGCAGGACGACCTGCTCGAGCGCGGCGGCGGCCGAACGCATGTTGCCGAGCCTTGTGTGCAACAATCCCGCCTCGTGCCACAGCTCGGCGAGCTCGGGAGCCAGCATCAGCATGGTCTCGACCACCGTGACCGCCCGCTCGTACCGCTCCGCCTGGATGAGGCGCGCCTTCAGATTGTTCTGTAGACGCAGCAGCACGTCACGGTCCGATACCGGAGCGTAGTGCTCGCTCTGAAGCTCGCTGTCGATACCGGCGGTCGCCTTCAACAGTTCGCGTAATTCGGCTGCAGTGCAGATTCGGCCGCCATGGAAGGGGTCGAGGATCAACCGCTCGGGACCGTCCGACAGGCGGACAAGAAAATGGCCGGGAAAGGCGAGCCCGACGGTCTCCCAGCCCTGGGCGCGGCCCGCGTGCATGTAGAGAATGCCGAGAGCTACCGGCAGGCCCTTCCGGCGGTCGACGACGCGCATCAGGTTGGCGTTCTGCAGGTCGTCATAGCTCAGTGCATCGCCGGAATACCCGTATTTCAGAAGGATGATCTCATTGAGCGCGCGGGCCCGCGCGGCAGCATCGCCGGCCGCTCCGGGATGGCGGCCGACATCGCGCGCAAGCAGCTGCAAATGCTCGCGGTAATGCGTCGGGGGCACGCGCGGGCGTTCGAACGAGGCGAGCGCCAAGGCCGCCTCGGCTATCGGCAGAACGCGTTCGCCCGAGGCGCCGAGTTCGCGCAGAAAATTTGCGCAAGTCTCTGGATCGTATCGCTCCGGCGGCTGGATCATCCTTTCCTTATATCAGAGTTTGTGCACCTCGACAGCGGCCGCCGGCGCGGCGGCGGGAGGCGCGTCGGGCATCTGCGCGCTGGCGGGTGGCGGCGACGCTCCCGGCTGGGCGGCGACGGGTGCGCCCGGCCGGATTTCGACGTAAGAGACCACCCGCTTCACATCGGGTACGTTCCGCGCCGCCTCGGTGACCCGGTCGAGCTCCGCCTGGGTCCGGGCCGAGCCGATCAGATAGACCGATCCGTTCACCGTATCGATCGTGTAATTGACCGAGCGAACCTGGCTGGCGAACACAAGGTTCGAGCGGATCTGCGACGAGATCCAGGTGTCCGTGACGCTCGCCCAGGCGCTTTCGCGCGGCGCCACCTCGATCTCGTTATAGATTGCGCGAACCCCCGGGATCTGGCTCGCGACCTGCGCCGCTTGAGCCTTCAGCTCGGGGCTCGGCGTCATGCCGGTCAACAGAGTGCGCCCCTCGTAGACGGTGATGGTGAAATCGCGTTGCATCAGCGGGTTCACCTGCAGCCAGGCGTTCTGAATATTGGTCTTGATCGCCATGTCGTCAAAGGCGCCGGTGGCGCCCCGTTCTTGGTTTGCCGCGTAGCCCGCCCCGCCGGCAGCGGCGAGCCCGCCGACGATCGCTACTGGGCAGCCGCAGAGCGCAACCGGTAGCGCTAGGGTGATAACGAGACAAAGGACGGCACGTAATTCCGACATAGCTGGACCCCCCACGGATGTTCCCCATGAGCATTGTCAGCCAAAAGCGGCGCGGCTTCCAATGCCGGCGTGGCGCGTACGGTCAGGGGCTCGAAGCGGCGCTCCCCGCTTCGCTAATCCGCCCGCCAGGCCCCGGGCCAATGCTGGGGCACCCGCAGCGGCGCCACCAGCATCAGGTCGAATCGCGGCTCGAGGCGGGCGAGATCGGGGCGCGACAGCAGGAAGGCTTCCGCGGCGCGGGCGATCCGCCGCCTCTGCCGCGGGGCCAGCGCCGATGCCGCTGCGTCGAGTTCGTTTCGCGACTTGACCTCGATAATCGCGAGCACGCGGCCGCGCCGCGCCAGGATATCGATCTCCCCCGAGGGGCAACGCCAGCCGCGCGCGAGGATGCGCCAGCCCCGCAGCCGCAGATGCCACAAGCACAGCCATTCAGCGAAACGCCCGCGGCGTTGCGCCCGCTGCCGCCGCTGCGTGGCAGTCTGCCGTGCCGGTCTCATTCCTTCCCGTTGCGCATCGCCAACGCGCGCCGATAGAGTTCCCCGCGTGGAAGCCCGGTCTGGGCCGCAAGTTTTGCCGTCGCCTCGCGCACGCCGAGTTCGGCGAGCGTCGTTCGCAGACGTTCGTCAACTTCGGTCGGGTCCAGTTCGCCGCGCTCGGGTCCGCTAACCACGACCACGGCCTCACCGCGAGGTGGCCCGGCGAGGCGGTAGTGTGCCGCAACATCAGCCAGTCGCCCGCGCCGCACCTCCTCGTGCAATTTGGTCAGCTCGCGCGCGACCGCAGCCTCCCGATTACCGAGCGCCTCGGCCATATCGGTGAGCGATTCGGCGAGGCGCGGAGTGCTTTCGTAGAATACCAGGGTGGCTTCGACCGCGGCCCAACGCTCCAGCGCGCGCCGCCGCGCCGCTTGCCGCGGCGGCAGAAAGCCGGCGAACAAAAAGGCGGCCGGAGACAACCCCGAAAGGATCAGCGCGGTAATCGCGGCGTTTGGACCCGGAATGGCGGTGACCGGCAGATCTTCGGCAAGCGCTGCCCGCACGAGCTTGTAGCCGGGGTCGGAGACGAGCGGCGTGCCGGCGTCCGATACCAGCGCTACGCGCTCGCCGCGCCGCAGCGCCGCCAAAACGGTGGGTCGCACATGTTCGGCATTGTGGTCGTGATAGGCCCCAAGCGATGTCGAGATACCGTATCTTGCCAGCAGCTTCCCGGTGACCCGAGTGTCTTCGCACAAGATGCGGTCCGCGCCGTGCAACACCGCCAGCGCGCGCAGCGTGATGTCTCCCAGATTGCCGATCGGAGTTGCGACGAGGTACAGCCCGGGCGCCAGCTCCGTTTCCGGTAATCCTTCCGCTGGTTGCGGCCCGGCCGCCGGATCAGTAGGCGACAGCGCCCGCGGGTCGGGTTTACTCGCCTTCGGACGGCGGTTAGGGTGCCGGCTCCTGCCCGCTTTCCTGTCGGAGCCTGCTCTTGCCGCGTCCCTCGCTCTCGCGGTTCGCCTCACCCTTTGCCGCCCTCGCTGTGGCCGCGCTCGCTTGTTGCGCCCCGGTGATGGTACCGGCGCCGATCGCGCGCCCGCAACCGCCCTATTACGGTTACGGCCGGGTTCCGCCGCCGCTTCCGCCCGGTGCCCCGTCGCCCCCGACCACGGCCGCAGCGGGACCCGCGAAAGTGGCCTTGCTCGTTCCTTTGTCGGGCGCCAATGCCGACCTCGGTCAAGCCCTCCTCGACGCGGCGCAATTGGCACTGTTCGAGAGCGGCGCAGACCGCCTGATCCTAGTCCCGCGCGACACCGGGGGGAATGCGGCTGGCGCCGCCGGCGCCGCACGCGCGGTCATCGGCGACGGAGTGCGGCTGATTCTCGGGCCGCTGCTCGCCCCCGAGGTCGAGGCGGTAAAGCCGGTTGCCCAAGAGGCGCATATAAACGTCATCGCCTTCTCGACGGTAACCAGCCTCGCCGGCGGCAATATCTATTTGATGGGATTCCTGCCGCGGCAGGAGGTAGTGCGCGAGGTCGGCTATGCGCGCGAACGCGGCCTCGCCCGTTTCGCGGCGCTCGCGCCGAACTCGCCCTACGGGCATTTGATGGCCGACGCGCTGCGGGAAGCCGCATCGGGGAGCGGCGGCAGCGTAACAAAGGTCGAATTCTTCGACCCGCGGGCAGGCGACGTCTCGCCGGCAATCCAGCGCCTGCTCCCCGGTGGCGGCGCTGAGGGCCACGCCGAGCCACCCGGGGTATCGCCGCCGGCCGCCTCCTTTGATGCGTTGCTGCTGCCGGAAGGCGGCACGCGGCTCAAGCAGATCGCCGCTCAGGTCAAAGGGGCTGGCGGCAATTCCAACCCGGTGCAATTGCTCGGCAGCGGGCTCTGGGACACCCCCGATATCGGCAGCGATCCGGCGCTCGCCGGCGGCTGGTTCGCCTCCTCTCCCCCCGAGGCGCGACAGCAGTTCGAGCGTCGGTTCAGCGCCACCTATGGCCACAACCCGCCGCGTCTCGCTTCGCTCGGCTACGATGCGGCGGCCCTCGCCGCAGTGTTGGCCCGCGGCCAGACCGGTGAGCCCTTCTCGCAGCAGGCGATCCTCAACCCGAGCGGCTTCACCGGCGTCGACGGATTGTTTCGTTTCACGCCCAGTGGTCTCGTACAGCGCGGCCTCGCCGTGCTCGAAGTCGAGCCGCAAGGCACCAGCGTCATTAGCCCGGCGCCGCAGAGCTTTCAGGACGTTGGTTTCTGAGTTCGTTTAGGAGAGAAGAGAGCCAAGCACCGCGTTCAGGCGCTGGCGGCCGGCGGGGGTTGCTGCGAGCCGCTCGGCATCGAGGGTCAGAAAGCCGCCTTCGATCAAAGGCGTGAGATTGCGGCCGAGCACGGTCTCGGCATCCCTACCCGAAACCTGTTCAAGCCGCTCACGCGATATTCCCTCGACGAGGCGCAGGCCCATCATCAGCATTTCCTCGGTCGCGGTCTCACGGTCGATTGCCGCCGTCTCTTCGAGGCCGGTTCCTTCTGTTTCGACCGTTGCGAGCCATTTCTCGGGGAGCCGGTATTGCCGGGTCGCAAATTTGGCGCCGGCTCGGCTCAGCCGGCCATGGGCGCCCGGGCCGATCCCGACATAGTCCTCGTAGCGCCAATAGGCGAGGTTGTGCCGGCATTCGGCGCCGGGTCGGGCGTGATTGGAGATTTCGTAGGCGGGCAGCCCGCCAGCAGCGAGCCGTTCCTGCGTCATCTCGAACAGCGCAGCTGTGCTCTCCTCGTCGGGCAGGGCGAGTTCGCCGCGCCCCGCGAGCGTCGCGAAGGCGGTACCGGACTCGATCGTCAGCTGATAGAGGGACAGGTGTTCGCCGGCGAGGGTAAGCGCCTCGTCGAGCTCGCGCCGCCAGCCGGCAACGCTCTGACCGGGCCGGGCATAGATCAGATCGAACGAGAACCTGGGAAATATCTCGCGGGCATGCTCGATCGCGGCGATCGCCTCCTCTCGATCATGGGCGCGGCCCAAGAAGCGCAGCGCCGCCGGGTCGAGCGCCTGCACCCCGAGCGACAGCCGGTTGACACCGGCCGCGGCGATCGCGCGGAAGCGACCGGCTTCGGCGGAATTGGGGTTGGCCTCGAGGGTAATTTCGAGATCGGGCAGAACGGCCCAATGCGATCGCACCCCGTCGAGCAACGCCGCCACGGTTTCGGGTGGCATCAGCGACGGCGTGCCGCCGCCGAAAAACACCGAGCCTACTGCGCGTCCGACGGTGAGCTCGGCCTGGTGCTCGAGATCACGCATGAGCGCCCGCGTCCAGCTCGCCGCATCGACACTGTCGCGGACATGACTATTGAAGTCGCAGTAGGGACACTTCGACCGGCAGAACGGCCAGTGGATGTAGACGGCGAGCGGCTCAGCGTTCACTGAAACAGTGCTCGACGAGCTTCGCGAAGGCGCGGGCGCGGTGGCTGATGCGGTGCTTCTCCTCGGGGTCGATTTCGCCGAAGGTCAGATTTGCGCCAATCGGGATGAATATCGGATCGTAGCCGAAACCTCGATCGCCCCGCGGCGGCCAGGTGAGGCTGCCTTCGACCTCTCCGCGAAACAGTTGGATGTTGCCGCCCGGCCAGGCGAGAGCGAGGACCGCAACAAATTTGGCGCTGCGGTTCTTGTCGCCGAGTTCGCGGTGAACCCGCTCCATTGCTACCCGGAAATCCCTTGCCGGGCCGGCCCAGCGGGCGGAGCAGATCCCGGGAGCGCCACCCAGCGCCGGCACGACAAGGCCCGAATCATCGGCGAGCGCCGGCAGCCCGCTCGCCTCCACTGCAGCCCTGGCCTTCAGCGCCGCATTCGCCTCGAAGCTGTCGCCAGTTTCCTCCGGCTCGGAAATGCCGAGCGAGCCTGCGGCAATGGTTTCGACGGCGAACGGCGCCAGCAGCGCTGCGATCTCCTCGACCTTGCCCGGGTTGTGGCTGGCGATTACCAGCCGGTTACCGGCGAACGGGTGGGGCATCGCGTCAGCCAATCCCGAGCGCTGCCCGCTGGCATCGCGTCAGGTCGGCAACGCCTTGCCGCGCCAGCCGCAACATCTCGGCAAACAGCGGCTCGTCGAACGGCGCGCCTTCGGCGGTCGCCTGGATCTCGACGATTCCGCCCATCCCGGTCAGCACGAAATTGGCGTCGGTCATCGCCTGCGAATCTTCGGCATAGTCGAGATCGAGCACGGCGATATGGGCAATGACGCCGCAGGAGACCGCGGCGACATTGTCGCGCAATGGCAGAGCCTTCAACAAACCGGCAGAAAGCAGCCGCTGAAACGCCAGATGGAGGGCCACATAGCTGCCGGTGACCGCGGCGGTACGGGTGCCTCCGTCCGCCTGCAACACATCGCAGTCGATCTTGATCTGACGCTCGCCCAACTGGGTGAGATCGGTCACCGCCCGCAGGCTGCGGCCGATCAGCCGCTGGATTTCCTGCGTGCGTCCGCTCTGCCGGCCGCGCGCCGCCTCGCGGTCGGTGCGCGTCGCGGTCGAACGCGGCAGCATCCCGTACTCCGCGGTGACCCATCCCTTGCCGGTGTTGCGCAGAAAGGGCGGCACCCGCTCCTCAATCGATGCGGTGCACAGCACATGCGTGTCGCCGAACTTCGCGAGGCAGGATCCTTCGGCATATTTGGCGACACCGGGCTCGAGGCTGACCGGCCGCATCACGTCGCGGGCGCGTCCTGAAGGCCGGCTCATGCCTGGTCCCCGGTAAAGGCTTGCCAGCCGCGGCGCCGCAATTCACAGGCCGGACAGTCAGCGCAGCCATAGCCCCAAGAATGGCGGCGGGACCGGTCGCCGAGGTAGCAGCTGTGGGTTTCCTCGAGGATCAGTTCGACGAGCGCATCCCCGCCAAGCGCCTGCGCCAGCGCCCAAGTCGCCGCCTTGTCGCGCCACATCAACGGGGTGTGAATGACAAAGCGATGGTCCATGCCGAGCGACAATGTCGCCTGCAGTGCTTTCAGGGTGTCGTCGCGGCAATCGGGGTAGCCCGAATAATCGGTCTCGCACATGCCGCCGACGAGATGCCGCGCGCCGCGCCGGTAACCGATGGCGGCGGCAAAGGTGAAGAACAGCAGGTTGCGGCCCGGGACAAAGGTATTCGGCAAGCCGTTTTGCTCGAAAGCGATCGCAGTGTCGCCAGTCAATGCCGTGTCGCTGATGGCGCCAAGGACTCCGAGGTCGACCACATGATCGACGCCGAGCTTCCCGTTCCAGTCGGTGAATTTAGAGCGCAGAGTTTCGAGAACCGAGGCTCGGCACTGGAGCTCGACCCGGTGGCGCTGGCGGTAATCGAAGCCGATCGTCTCGACCGCGGCAAAACGGCTCAGCGTCCAGGCGAGGCAGGTTGTCGAATCCTGCCCCCCCGAGAATAGAACGAGCGCCCGTTCCGGGCGTGTGTCGATCAGGTGTTGCCGGGCCACCCGACACGACATAGCGTGTCGGGCGGCCCCTATCAACACGCCGCTCAGCGGCGGGTCATCGTCGCCAGCAAGTAGCCCATCGCGAAAGCGACCGCGAGGCTCATCATCGGGTTCTGCTCGACCTGCCGCGACACGGTCCCGACCGCCTGCTCGCCCTGCACGCGGAGCCCCTGCGCCATTTCTCGCGCGCGATCGGTATTTTGCACCCATTGACCCCCGGCTTGCGTCAAGTCTCGCAGGACCTGCGAGGCCTGCTCTATGACTGAACGAAGCCCTTCGAGAGCTTGGCTCGCCTGCTGGCCGAGCGCGGTCCCGCCGCTGTCGCCGCCATTCGTCCTGTTGGCATTCGGATCGCTGACGACCGAGCGACCAACGCTTTCCTGTTTGTCCGCCACAGCTTGGCCTCCTCAACTGGTTACGCCGTGACGTAAACAAGGTGCACAATGAATTGGGTCCGCCAGCGCAGCGCAAGGATAGCGCCGACAGCGCCCTCCGCTGTTATAGTTCGCGCTGATCGATCCCGGGGGTGCCATGCAAGCCAACACCAATCCCTACCTGATGCTCGGCGTACGGCCTTTCATCAATTGCTGCAGCGTGCGCACGATGCATGGCGGCAGCCTGATGCTGCCACAGGTCCGCGACGCGATGGCCGAGGCGTCGCGCCACTTTGTCAACCTCGACGAGCTGATGGAGGCAGCGGGAAAGCGGCTTGCCGAGTTGACCGGGGCCGAATGGGGCATCGTCACTTGCGGCAGTGCCGCCGCGGTGGCGTTGGGAACGGCGGCCTGCGTCGCCGGCAACGACCCCGTCAAGATGCTACGCTTGCCCTTCACTGATGGGATGGTCAACCGCGTCGTCATCCCGAAGACGCAGCGTTTTGCCTACGACCAGGCGGTGCGCATGATCGGCTGCCACTTGGTCGAGATCGACACGCGCGCGGATCTCGACGCGGCCTTGGCGCAGCCGGTCGCGATGGTCGTATTGCTCGGCAAGCAGGAGTATCTGGGCAGCC
>VAZT01000048.1 GCA_005884825.1 Alphaproteobacteria bacterium | reverse complement strand
CGCGACGGTGTCGCCGCGCCCGATCCCGCGCGCCGCCAGCGCCGACGCCAGCCGACGGCAGCGTTCGAGCGCGTCGCGCCAGCTGTACCGCCGCTCCCCATGCACGACGGCGAGCCGGTTTGGGTATACCGCCGCGCTGCGCAACAGAAATCCGATCGGGGTCAGCGGCACGTAATTCGCCGCGTTCTTCTCGAGCCCGATCTCATATGGGTTGGTCGATGTGCTCATATCGCCTCCGCGGCCCGTGATGGGTTTCGCGTCGCTCAACCCATCCTACCACATCGCCCGGTTCCGCGTAGGATGGGTTGAGCTATGGCGAAACCCATCGAATTGGTGGAGAATCCGACCGGATGCGAGGGAGGAAACCGATGACGGGCTATGCCGAGACCTACCGCCGCTCGCTCGAGCGGCCCGAGGAATTCTGGGCCGAAGCCGCCGAGGCGATCGACTGGGAGAGGCGGTGGGACCGGGTGCTCGATGACGGCAGGCCGCCCTTCTTCCGCTGGTTTGCCGGCGGCAGGCTCAACACCTGCTGGAATGCCGTCGACCGCCATGTCGCGGCGGGCAGGGGCGAGCGGGTCGCGCTGATCTGGGACAGCCCGGTCACCGGACAAATCGGGCATTTCACCTATCTCGAGCTGCGCGACGAGGTCGCACGTCTCGCCGGCGTGCTGGCGAGCCTCGGCGTTGCCAAAGGCGACCGCGTGCTGATCTACATGCCGATGGTGCCCGAGGCGGCCTTCGCGATGCTGGCCTGCGCCCGCATCGGCGCGATCCATTCAGTCGTCTTCGGCGGGTTTGCAGCGCATGAGTTGGCGACGCGCATCGACGACGCGAAGCCGCGGGTGATCCTGTCGGCCTCCTGCGGCATCGAGGTCAATCGGATCATCCCCTACAAGCCGCTGCTCGATGCGGCGATCGCCGAGGCGCGCGCGAAGCCCGAGCATTGCGTGATCCTGCAGCGGCCGATGTGCCATGCCGAGCTGGTGCCCGGACGCGACCACGACTGGCGGGAGCTTGCCGCGGCAGCGCGACAGGCGGAGTGCGTGCCGGTGCTCGCGACCGATCCGCTCTACATCCTCTATACCTCGGGCACGACCGGCATCCCCAAGGGCGTCGTCCGCGACAATGGCGGGCATGCGGTCGCGCTCCACTGGTCGCTGCGGAACATCTACGGCGTGCAGCCGGACGAAGTGTTCTGGACCGCCTCCGATGTCGGCTGGGTAGTCGGTCATTCCTACATAGTCTATGCCCCGCTGCTGTTAGGCTGCACGACCGTGATGTACGAGGGAAAGCCGGTCGGCACGCCCGATGCCGGGGCGTTCTGGCGGGTCATTGAGCAGCATCGCGTGAGGGTCTTCTTTACTGCGCCGACCGCCTTCCGCGCGATCAAGCGCGAAGATCCCGATGGACAGCTGATCCGCAGTCGTAATCTCGACCAGTTCCGGGCGCTGTTCTTGGCGGGTGAGCGGGCCGACCCGCCCACTGTCGCCTGGGCAGAGGAGCAACTCCGGGTCCCGGTCATCGACCATTGGTGGCAGACCGAGACCGGCTGGCCGATCGGCGCCAATTGCCTCGGCATCGAACGGCTGCCGGTGAAGCGCGGCTCGTGCACGCGCGCCGTGCCGGGCTGGGATATCCGTGTGCTCGATGCCGAGGCCGAGGGCACGGTGCGCGAGCTTCCCGCCGGCGAGATCGGTGCGCTGGCGGTCAAGCTGCCTCTGCCGCCCGGCGCGCTCCCGACCCTATGGCACGACGACGACACTTTCGTCCGCTCGTACCTGACCACTTTTCCAGGCTTCTATCAGACCGGAGACGCCGGGTCGATCGATGCGGACCGGTATATCCACGTGATGACCCGCACCGACGACATCATCAATGTCGCGGCTCACCGCCTCTCGACCGGGGAGATTGAGGAGGTGCTGGCGGCGCATCCCGATGTCGCGGAATGCGCCGTGATCGGCGTCGCCGATGCGCTGAAAGGACAGGTCCCGCTGGGCCTCCTGGTCCTCAAAGCCGGCATCAAGCGCTCGGCCGACGATATCGAACGCGAGGCCGTCCAACTCGTTCGCGACCGCATCGGCCCGGTCGCGAGTTTCAAGACGGCGCTGGTCGTTGCCGGCCTACCAAAGACCCGATCCGGCAAGATCCTGCGTGGCACGATGCGCCGGATCGCCGACGGCGAGCTCTATCCCATGCCGGCGACGATCGACGATCCGGCGGTTCTCGGCGAGATCAACGCCGCTCTGGCAAATGCCGGCTACGGCAAGCGAGACAGGGTGTAAGCCTAACCCCCCAGCCGCTCGGACTCCTCGTTGCCGAGTTCGTCATTTGCTGCGGGCCTTCGCGCGCGGGCATGGTTGAGCGCCCGCTCGAGTTCGGCGAAGGTGCAAAGGCCGAGCTCGACCGGGTGCCGGGGCTTGATGTTGGGGCTGTTCCAATGCGTGCGGTCGCGCACCGCCGCGATCGTCGGCTTTGTCGTGCCGATCAGCTTGGTGATCTGGGTGTCGGACAGCTCGGGATGGCTCTTCAGCAGAAACGCAATAGCATCCGGCTTGTCCTGCCGTTTGGATATCGGCGTGTAGCGCGGGCCCTTGTGCTTGAAGACCTGCGGGGGAAGAGCTTGCGGGGAAAGCTTGAGCCGCGCCTCGGGATCGGCCTGGCAACGCTCGATCTCCTCCGCCGTGGTCTGACCATTCGCCACCGGGTCGAGCCCTTGCATCTGGTTCGCCACTTCGCCGTCGGCGATGGCTTGGATCTCCAGCGGATGCAGCTCGCAAAAATCGGCTATCTGGTCAAAGGTGAGCGAAGTGTTTTCGACCAGCCATACGGCGGTCGCCTTGGGCATCAACGGTGCGGCCATGCTGAATTCCGATACAACGGCGTGCCGACGGGCCAAATGACTACCGGGACACGCTCGAAAAAAGTTAATCAATTATATAATGGCATCGTCCCGCCCAGGGAAGACGAATGGAGAACGGAAGGCATGGACGAGTCGGATCTCGAACCGCGGCGCAAGCCGGTGCAGCCAAAAGATTTGACGCTGCTGGGGATTGCGGAACTCGAAGGATATATCGCCGAATTGGAGGCTGAAATCGCCCGAGTACGGGTCGAGATTACGGCAAAGCTCGGCCAGCGGCGCGACGCCGAAGCGCTGTTCAGAGGGTGACGCCGACCGCGGGCCTTCTACCTCGGTCGCCTCTTCGCCGTCCTAGGCGCGGCCCCAGAGGATCTTTGTCGCGCGGCGCGCCCCTTCGGCCATCGCTTCGAACTTGGCCCAGCAGATCGAGGGGTGGCCCACGCGCGTGCCGAGCCCACAATCGGTGCCCGCCAGCACGTTTTCGCGGCCGACCAGCTCGGCATAGCGCACCAGGCGCTCGGCCAACAGATCGGGGTGCTCGATAAAATCGGTGCAATGGCCGCTCCCGGCGCGCACCCGGAAGATCAGATCGATGATGTCCTTGAGCGGGATGTCGTCGTGGTGAGGCCCGTGAAAGCTGCCCCAGCAGACATGCAATCTGACCTTCTCTCTCGGTATGTCGCGAAGCGCGTGGTTCAATGCATCGATCCGCAGCGCGGCGTATTTGCGATACTCCGGGACCGTGATCTTGGGCAGGCAAGCCCAGCCGTCCGGCAGGTCGGGATCGTCGATCTGCAGGAGGAAACCCGCATCGACAATCGCGTTGTATTCCTCGCGCATCGCCTCTGCGATCGCGAACAGGAACGCCTCGTCGCTGTCGTAATATTCGTTCCCCATCCAATGCTCGATCGTGCCCGGCGTGTTCGCCGGCAGAAAGGCTTCTGCCACGGTCACTCCGGCGAGAGCGGCCTTGAAATTGTCGAGGTCACGCGCGAGTTCGGCTTGGCCGACATAGCGCAGCTTGTCGACGCAGACTGGCATCGCGATCCGCGCCGAGACGTAATCGGTAAAGTTCGGCTTTGACAATTCGCCGTCGTTGACGACATCGAGACCGCATGCGACTTGGCGTTTGACGATTTCCGCCACCGCCGATTTGAGACGCGCGTCGAGCGTCGCTTGGTCAATAGGCTCGCCGCGTGCTTTTGCTAGAACCATCTCCCGCAGATCGTCGGGGCGTGGCAGCGACCCCGCATGAGCCGTCAGGATGCGATCGGTGCTGTAGATCATTGCGAACCTCCCGTTCTCAGCCGTTCTCGGCGAGCACCTTTCCTGCGAAATACAGCGAGCCGCAGATCAGGACGCGTCCGTTGCCATCCTGCACGGGAATATCGCGAATTGCAGCGAGAACGGAATCAGCCGTTTGCGCCCGGAGCCCAACCGAGGCGGCAGCAGAAGCGATCGTCTCGGCAGGGAGCGCATTCTTTTCCCCCGGGATCGTCACCGCCCAGAGGGCACGGGCGTGCTTGGCCAGAGGGGCGATAAAGCCGGCGGCGTCTTTGGTATTCATCATGCCGACGACGAGATGGAGCGGCCGATCGTGCCAGCCGGCGGCGACGGCGCCGAGGACTTCGCCGGCCAATGGGTTGTGACCGCCATCGAGCCACAATTCCCAGTCGGGCGGAACTGCATCGACGAGCGGCCCGTGCTGCAGCAGTTGCAGCCGCGCCGGCCAGTCAATGTGACGCAAGCCCCTGGGGATGGCTTCGGTGGGGATATCAAAACCCGATAACCGTTCGAGGCAGGCGATCGCCGTGCCGGCATTGACGACCTGGTGTGCCCCGATAAGAGAGGGTAGCGGCAGGTCGAGGCGCCAGCGCTCGCCTTCATAGCGCATTCCTGCTCCGGCGGCTTCGCAGCGCCATTCGTGGTGTGCCCGGTAGAGCGGCGCCGAAACGGCCTCGGCACGGGCCTCGATCACCGCCGCGGCCTCAGGCGGCTGCGGGGCGATGACCGCCGTCACGCCGGGTTTCAGAATTCCGGCCTTTTCACCGGCAATCGCAGCGATGGTGTCGCCGAGGAATGCCTGGTGATCGAGCGAAACTGGCGTGATCGCGGTGACCGCGGGGCGGCGGACGACGTTGGTGGCGTCAAGACGCCCGCCGAGCCCGACCTCGAGCAGCACGATGTCGGCCGGCGTGCGCGCGAAACCGAGAAAGGCCGCCGCAGTCGTTATCTCGAAAAAAGTGATCGGCGCATCCCGATTGGCGCGTTCGCATTCTTCGAGAAGCGCGATCAGCGCCTCCTCGTCGATCAGCCGCCCAGCGAGGCGGATGCGCTCGTGGA
>VAZT01000047.1 GCA_005884825.1 Alphaproteobacteria bacterium | reverse complement strand
AGGTTTATGGTAAAAGTAAGGTTTATGGTAAAAATTTTTACTTTATTTTTAATCGAAGTTGACCCGGGCAGGCGGATGTTCGTTCCAATTCGGCGGGGGCCAGAATCGATGATGCGGACCGCGCTCGCCGAGCCGTTGGATAGCTCAGTTCCGCTATCCGACTTGTCCAGCGGATCCTCGCGGTTGCCGGCGATCCCGAAGCGGATGTCGGTCGTCATAACCATCGATGCCGAAATTGCCCCGCACACCTCCGACTGGCAGCGTGATTGCGGACGTTTTGCAGCGGACCGCGATCTTTACGGCATCACCGAACTTGGCGAGCGCGGGTTGCGCTACCAGCTCGACGTCATCGAGCGGCACGGCCTCAGGGCCGTGATATTTCTCGAGGCCCTCAGCGCAGGCGTACTCGGGCTCGATTTGCTCGCCGAGGTGGTTGGCCTCGTCCAGGACCGCGGGCATGAGGTCGGGCTTCATGTTCACACGGAATGGCTGTCCTATTATAAGCGCGCGCTGCTCGGCGACTGCTATGGCCGGAATATGTCCGATTTCTCGGAGGACGATCAGGTTCGGCTGATCGATCGCGGACTGGAAAACCTGTCGCGCGCGGGGGCCGGTCCGATTGCCGCGCTGCGTGCCGGCAATGCGGGGGCGAGCACGGCTACTCTGCGCGCGGCGCGGCGCAGCGGCATCGCGATCGACTCCAGCTATTTCGCGCCTCACCTCAACGGCGTCTGCCGGCTGCCTTCCGACCCCGAGATTTCTCACCCGGTTTGTCTCGAAGGCATTATCGAGGTGCCGATTACATGGTTCCGCGACGGGTTGAACCGCATCAGACCTGCGCAGCTCTGCGCCTGCTCGAGCGGCGAGTTCGAGCACATCCTCAACGACGCCTGGAGGCGCGGGTGGCGCGTAGTAACCCTATTGTTACACAGCTTCGAGCTTGTTCGGCGCCGATCGCCCGAGCATCCGCAAGAGGTCATGCGCGTGCACGAACATCGGCTTCTCGAGCTATGCCGGATGCTGGCAAGTAACAGGGATAAATTCGCGTCCGCGACGCTCGGCGAGCTCGACCAGAAGACCATTGTCGGCGATGTTGTGCCCGGCTGCCTCCGCTCCCCGCTGGGACGGACGATTCGGCGCTATTGCGAGCAGGCGGCGGGCCGCCTCTGGTGATCCTCCCGCAGGACGGGGAAGACACGCGCCAACCCCCGAATCTGATTTTTTCGGCGAATACTGCTTCCATAGCGTCTGGTTAGGGGAGTTTTTTCAAATGGCCAAGCAGCCGCAGATCATGGAGCACCTCCGGCCGAGGATTTTCGCGCTGATCGCAATGACATTGTGTCTCGCGCCCGCGTGTGTGCACGCCAACGCGATCACTGACGTGGACCAGAGCCTTCTCGCCGCCATACGCATTGGCGCGCCGCCGCCACCGGTAGCGGCCCGAGACATCGCAATGGGTCGGCATAGCGATGTTCGACGCGGTGAACGCGGCGACCGGGCTCAACTACCAGCCTTACTCATACTCGGGCGGGCCCGTGGCGGGCGCTTCGGCGGATGCCGCTGCTTATGCCGCGGGCTACACCATGTTGGAGAGCCTGTTCCCGACGCAGACCTCTTCTCTGCAGTCGGCCGCCGCCTCCGGAATTAACAATTTGGGTCTGAGCCCTGCTGCCCGGAACATCAGCGTGGGCCTGGGCACCGGCATATCCACAAGCTTTTTTGCCTCACGCTCCACGGACGGCAGCGCGGTCGCGCAAACACCCTACACGCTGGGCAACCAGCCTGGGAATTATCAGTTTACGAGCCCCACTCAGACGACGGTGGTGCGGCCGGGCTGGGGCAACGTCACGCCGTTTGCGATCACCTCGATCAGTAGCGTTGCCCCGCAGCCGCTTTGGGGTCCAGGGACGGCTTACGCCACCGAAGCCGATTACTTGGCATCCCCTCAATACTTCAGCGACCTCCAATTTGTAGAGACGCACGGCTGCAAGGACTGCGGCCAGACGCAGGACGAGCTGAACATCGCGTCGTTCTGGGCGGACACGAACGGCAACGCCAAGTTCGGCTCCACGGAAACTCCCCCCGGCCACTGGGTCGACATCATGGATACCGTGGCGACCAACACCGATCTAACCGTCTTGCAGACGGCCCGCCTGGGCGCGAGCTTGGGTGCGGCCTTGGGTGACGCGGGGATTGTCGCTTGGGACGTCAAGAATGATAGCGATTTCTGGCGGCCGGATACCGCGATGCACTTTGCCGGTCTTGGCGGCGCTAACGATCCGGCCTGGCAGCCGTTATGGCCGGATCCACTGTTCCAGAGCTACATCTCGGGCCACAGCACCTTCAGCATGGCCGCGGCGACCGTGCTCGCGGATTTCTTTGGTACCGATGACATCTCGTTCTGCGCGACTGCCGATCCCAATGCGCACGACGCGAACAACAATCCGCTGACGGGAGCCGCGGCGGAGCGCTGCTTTGGCAGCTTTACCGAGGCAGCGGCGGAGGCGGGGGACAGCCGCCTCATCGGCGGTATTCATTTTCCCGCTGACAATGTTGAGGGGCTGATCACCGGCGAAAAGATAGGCAATGAAGTCATGGCGAATGCCTTCACCGCGGTACCGGAGCCGTCCTCGGTGGCGGCTCTGGCTATCGGGGCCGTCTTCTTGATGGGGTTACGCCGCCGCGTCCATAGGATGAGAGCCGCCGCCCTTCACGGGCCGGGTCCGAACCTGGGTCAACAGCCCAGATTTGGGGTTCATACCGTGATAGCCGAGGGCCGGGAGGGGGTCGATGCGGCGCAATTTGTGGCATCCGCTACTAGGCTCGAGCTGAGCACCTGGGCTGCTTGTCCTCTTTGGCCGTCACGGAAGGGGCCCCGTTGCATAGTTCTGCAAGTGCCTTGACTTCGAACGGGGTGGCCGCTCGACCGCCGACCTCGCCGGTAAAAAACTCTAAATACTGCTCGATCCGCCCCAGGAATCCACGGAGATCGGCCTCGGTGCGCACATAAGGCGTGTTGCCCGGTGCGAGCGAGGGACTGTGATAGGCGAAGCTAAACACGCGATGACCTTTGCGCAACAAGGCGCGGGTGAGTCGACGTTGCTCCTCGAAAGAAATTCCTTCCGGTGTCAACGTGATTCGCTCGACTAGGCCGAGCCGCGCCAGGATTCCCGGCACGTGCAGCGCCTTGAGCCGCTCGTTCATCGTCAACGTATAGGCGACGTTGCCTGTGTCGGCGAGCAGGCCGGTGTAGCCGATCGAAAGCGGGATTTCGAGCAGCTCCGGGTTCTTGCCGAACCAGTAGGGGCTGGCGCCGCAATGCGTGAAGTCGGGGCCGAATTTGCAGGTGAGATCGGTGCCCGGAACAACGCTTACGTCGATTTCGTAGCCGAGCTCGGCGAGGATACCGGCCGTCGCCCGCCCGACGCCGTATCGGCCCGCTTTGTAGATGCGCGGGCGCACTCCGATATTGGTTTCGATGCTGTGCGTAAGGTGGATGAGCTTTTCGCGTTCGAGCTCGACTGGCAGGTTGCCGGGATAGGAGTTCTCATCGGTAATCTGCTCGATCAGCGGCGGATTGTCCCAGGGCTGCAGGTGGGCGCCGATCTCGCAAGCGCCGGAGCGATGCAGGTCGCGGATGAACTCGAAGGCTTCGGGCGTGCTGCTGACCGGAAAATCGAGGACGA
>VAZT01000046.1 GCA_005884825.1 Alphaproteobacteria bacterium | reverse complement strand
ATCGGCACGCTGTCGGAGACGCTCGAAGCTGTGGAGATCGCGCAGCGAGCCGGCTGGAGCACGGTGTTTTCGCATCGCTCCGGCGAAACCGAGGACACGACGATCGCCGATCTGGCGGTCGCGACCAATTGCGGTCAGATCAAGACGGGATCGCTGTCGCGCTCGGACCGGCTCGCCAAATACAACCAGCTGATCCGCATCGAAGAGCAGCTCGGCGGGTCGGCTCGATATCCCGGCCGCGCGGTGTTGCGGCGATAACGCAAGCGGGGAACATCTTGTGCCGGACCGGTTGCCGAGGTTGACGCGTCGGCCCACCCATGATCCTTTTCCGGGATGAGCGTATTACGCGCATTGCGGCGGCGCGCGCACTTCGTCCTCGGCCCGGTCGTCGGGATCGCGCTGACCGGGTATTTCGCCTATCACCTGGTGGAGGGCGAGCGCGGGTTCAAAGCTTGGCTGCGCCTGAATCGCGAGATCCGCACGGCGACCGCTAATCTGGAGGCGGTCCGAAACCAGCGTACGGCATTGGACCTCAGGGTTTCGAACCTGCGGCCGGAGCACATCGATCCAGACCTGCTCGACGAACGCATCCGCGCGACCCTGAACCTCGTATCGCCTGACGACATCGTCATCATGCAGCCCACCGCCGCGCGCTGAGCGCTCGGTCTTGCGGGGGTCGTTGGCGCCTACCGCCACCGTCTTTAATTTATTTCGTCCTGATCATCTGACCCCGCCGTGGTTGCAACGGCGGGATTTTGTCACCATGCTCCCGGCAAATTCTCGCGGCCGCGCTTCCGGCGGCGGCGTGGAGGAAGCGATATGGCAGTCAAGCGCAAATCCGATTCGGTCAAATTCGCCGATCTCGGCGTCTCCCAGCAGGAGCTGCTCCGTTACTACGGCGACATGCTGTTGATCCGGCGCTTCGAAGAGCGGGCCGGACAGATGTACGGCATGGGTCTGATCGGCGGCTTCTGTCACCTCTATATCGGGCAGGAGGCGGTCGTCGTCGGTATGCAAGCGGCGCTCAAGGAAGGCGACACGATCGTCACCTCCTATCGCGACCACGGTCACATGTTGGCTGCCGGGATGGACCCCAAGGGGGTGATGGCCGAGTTGACCGGACGCCGGAGCGGCTATTCGCACGGCAAGGGCGGCTCGATGCACATGTTCAGCCGCGAAAAGAATTTCTTTGGCGGCCATGGGATCGTCGGTGCGCAGGTGCCGATCGGCACCGGGCTCGCGTTCGCCCATCATTACCGCGGAAACGGCCTGATCTGCGTCACCTATCTCGGCGACGGGGCGATCAACCAGGGGCAAGTATACGAGAGCTTCAACATGGCAGCTCTGTGGAAGCTGCCGGTGGTATACGCGATCGAGAACAATCGCTACGGGATGGGGACGTCGATCGACCGCGCCTCGGCCCGCACCGACCTGTTCCATCGCGGGATGGCGTACGGCATTCCGGGTGAGCAAGTCGACGGCATGAACGTGCTGGCAATTTACGAAGCCGGGCTCGCGGCTGCCGAACATGCCCGGTCGGGCCAGGGACCGATCATCCTCGAGATGATGACCTACCGGTATCGCGGGCATTCGATGTCCGACCCGGCGAAATACCGCACCCGAGACGAGGTCAACCGGATGCGCACCGAGCACGATCCGATCGAGCAGGTGCGGCACCGGTTGCTGGAAGATGGCGCGAACGAGGCGCAGCTCAAGCAAATCGAGGGCGAGGTCAGGGACCGGGTTGCTGAAGCGGCGCAATTCGCCCAGGACAGCCCCGAGCCCGACCCGGCCGAACTGTGGACGGACGTGCTGGCCGAAGCCTGATTTTCTTGGACAAAGCCATGGCTACCGAAGTCTTGATGCCGGCACTCTCACCGACGATGACCGAGGGCAAAATCGCCCGCTGGCTGAAGAGCGAAGGGGAGTCTGTCAGGGCCGGCGACGTGCTCGCCGAGATCGAGACCGACAAGGCGACGATGGAGGTCGAAGCGATTGACGAAGGAGTGCTCGCCAAGATCGTGATCCCGGAGGGCACCGAGCACGTCGCGGTCAATACGCCGATCGCAGTGATCGCCGAAAATGGCGAGGAAGCCGGCGCTGCCGAAAATATCGCTCCGGCTTCGAGGGCGCCGCAGGAGACACCGGTGAAGGCGCCGCGGCCTTCACCGCCGCCGGCGACCTCAACCATCACGCAGCGCGCTGTGCCTCCGGAGACCGAATACACCGGCAAAACCAGGACGATGACAGTGCGCGAGGCGTTGCGCGACGCGATGGTCGAGGAGATGCGGCGCGACGACACGGTCTTTCTGATCGGTGAGGAGGTCGCCGAGTATCAGGGAGCGTACAAAATCAGCCAGGGCCTGTTGGAGGAGTTCGGGGCGCGCCGCGTCATCGACACCCCGATCACCGAGCAGGGCTTTACCGGGCTCGGCGTCGGCGCCGGCTTTGCCGGCTTGCGGCCGATCGTCGAGTTCATGACCTTCAACTTTGCGATGCAGGCGATCGACCAGATCATCAATTCGGCCGGCAAGACCCGCTACATGTCGGGCGGCCAGATGAGTTGCCCTATCGTCTTCCGCGGGCCCAACGGCATCGCCGCACGTGTTGCCGCCCAGCATTCGCAATGTTATGCAAGTTGGTACGCACATTGCCCCGGGCTCAAAGTCGTCGCACCCTACACCGGCGCCGACCACAAGGGATTGCTGAAGTCAGCGATCCGCGACCCGAACCCGGTCGTTTTTCTCGAACACGAGCTGGTCTACGGCGAAAGCTTCGCCGTGCCGGACGATCCCGAGTTCATCGTGCCGATCGGCCGTGCGCGGATCGCCCGGCCCGGCGAGCACGTCACGATCACGGCATTTTCGCGCATGGTGAAACTGGCGATGCAGGCCGCCGAGGAGCTTCAAAAAGCGGGTATTTCCGCTGAAATCATCGATCTGCGCACCTTGCGGCCGTTCGACGTGGAAACCGTCGTCGCCTCGGTCAAGAAGACCAACCGGATTGTCGCGGTCGAGGAGGGGTGGCCGTTCGCCGGCATCGGCTCGGAACTTGCCGCGATCATGATGGAGGAGTGCTTCGACTGGCTCGACGCCCCGGTGAAGCGGGTTGCGGGCAAGGATGTACCGCTGCCTTACGCCGCCAATCTAGAACGTCTTGCGGTGCCCCAGGTCGAGGACATCGTCGCTGCGGCGCGTGAGGTCGCCTACCGCTGATCGGGCGAGGGGGAGGGGACATGCCGATCGAGATCCTAATGCCGGCTTTGTCGCCGACGATGACCGAAGGCAACGTCACCAAGTGGCTCAAGAAAGAGGGTGACGAGGTGCATTCGGGCGACGTGCTCGCCGAGATCGAAACCGACAAGGCAACGATGGAATTCGAGGCGGTGGATGACGGCCGCCTCGGCAGGATCCTCGTTCCGGAAGGCGCCGAGGGGATCAAGGTCAATCAGCCGATCGCGTTGCTTCTGGGTGAGGGCGAAGACCCTTCAGCCCTCGACAAACTCGCCGAAAAGTCGGCCACGCCCGTCGCTTCCGCGTCACCCGCCGAGCCCCCGCGGGCGGCCGAGCCCCGGCCGGCGGCTCAGCCGGCTCCCGGAAGGGGCGGCAACGGAAAAGGCCGCATCTTTGCCAGCCCTCTGGCGCGCCGCATGGCGCAACAGGCTGGTCTCGACCTCGCTGCAATCAGCGGCTCGGGTCCGCAGGGCCGCATCGTCAAGGCCGATATCGAAGCTGCGCTTTCTGCCGGACGGCCGGCAGCGGCTCCTGCACGACCGGTGGCCCAGCCGCAACCCGCACCTCCGGTAACGCCGGCTCCGGTGCCGGCTCTATCCAAGGAGCGCGTGCTGGCGCTGGCCGGCAATCCGCCCTACACCGAGCGGCCTCTCACGGCGATGCGCCGCGTCATCGCCAGGCGCCTTACAGAAGCAAAACAAACAGTTCCACATTTCTATCTGACCGTCGACTGCGAGATCGACGAGCTGCTGAAATTCCGCGCCGAGCTCAACGGGAAATCCGACGCTTACCGTATCTCGGTCAACGATTTCGTGATCCGTGCGGCGGCGCTGGCCCTGCGGCAGGTGCCTGCGGCCAACGCGTCGTGGAGCGACGAGGCGATCCTCCTCTGGGACACGGTCGACATCGCCGTGGCTGTGGCACTCGAGGACGGGCTGATTACGCCGATCGTCAAAAATGCCGACCGCAAGGGGTTGGCGGCGATCGCCAACGAGACCAAGGATCTCGCGGCGCGAGCTCGGGCCGGCAAATTGAAGCTCGAGGAGTTCCAGGGCGGCACGTTTTCGATTTCGAACCTCGGCATGTTCGGGGTCCGCGATTTCGCCGCAGTGATCAATCCGCCGCATGGCGGCATCCTGGCGGTCGGGGCCGGCGAGCAGCGGCCGGTCGTCAAGAACGGCGCGCTGGCGATCGCGACGGTGATGAGCTGCACGCTCTCCTGCGATCACCGGGCCGTCGACGGCGCCGTCGGCGCGCAATTCCTCGCCGCCTTCAAGAAGCTCGTCGAAGATCCGCTGACGATGCTGCTGTGAACCGATGCTGTGCGTTGAGCCCCTCACCCCGACCCTCTCCCCGCAAGCGGGGCGACGGAGCAGAGGGCGTAAACCCCTCGCCCCGCTTTAGCGGGAAGAGGGAGGGGCCCGCGTCAGCGGGAGGGTGAGGGCAATGGCCGAGAGTTCTTTCGACCTGATCGTTGTCGGCGGCGGGCCTGGCGGCTACGTCGCGGCAATCCGGGCAGCGCAGCTCGGGATGAAGACGGCGGTCGTCGAGCGCGAGCATCTGGGCGGCATTTGCCTCAACTGGGGCTGCATTCCGACCAAAGCACTGCTGCGCAGCTCCGAAATTTACCATCTGCTGCGCCATCTCGACGATTTCGGCTTCTCCGCCAAAGACATCAGCTTCGATGCCGGAAAGGTGGTGGCGCGGTCGCGCGCCGTGGCCAAGCAATTGTCTAATGGTGTCGCCTATCTGTTGCGGAAGAACAAGGTCACGGTCTTCGACGGACACGGGCGCCTTGCAGGAAAGGGCCGACTCGCGGTGGCGAAGGACGGCAACCCCGTAGCGGAACTCGCCGCCGAGCACATCGTGCTGGCTACCGGCGCGAGAGCGCGCAGCCTGCCGGGGCTCGAACTCGACGGCGAGCGCGTGTGGACCTACAAAGAGGCGATGGTGCCGCCGGCGATCCCCAAATCGCTGCTGGTCGTCGGCTCGGGCGCAATCGGGATCGAATTCGCCAGCTTTTACCATGACATGGGCGCCGAGGTGACGGTCGTCGAAGTGCTCGACCGCGTGTTGCCGGTCGAGGACGAGGAGATCTCCGCGTTTGCGCGCAAGGCCTTCGAGAAGCAGGGGATCAAAATCCATACCGCGGCGACGGTAGCGAGCCTGGAGCGCGCCGGAGAGGGGGTCACCGCGCGGATCGAGGCGGACGGCAAAGCATCCGAAACCAATGTCGAGCGCGTGATCCTGGCAGTCGGTATCGTCGGCAATGTCGAAGACGTCGGCCTCGAAAACACCGGTGTGGTCGTAGACCGGACCCACATTGTCGTCGATGACTGGCTGCGTACCGGGGAGCCGGGCGTCTACGCGATCGGCGATGTCGTCGGGCCGCCGTGGCTGGCGCACAAGGCGAGCCACGAGGGGGTGATCTGTGTCGAGCACATTGCTGGGGTCAACGACGTGCACCCACTCGATGTCCGCAATGTCCCGGCCTGCACCTATTGCCGGCCGCAAGTCGCCAGCGTCGGGCTGACCGAAAAGGCCGCCCGCGAGGCCGGCTACGAAGTCAAGGTTGGCCATTTTCCGTTCATCGGCAACGGCAAGGCAATCGCGCTCGGCGAGCCAGAAGGGATGGTCAAGACGATCTTCGA
>VAZT01000045.1 GCA_005884825.1 Alphaproteobacteria bacterium | reverse complement strand
TAGCGGTTGAACTGCCTCGGTTCGGCCGTCTGGCCGCATTCATGCCGGCTGGAAGCGAATATCCTCCCCGTTCGAGGTGCCGACGAGCAGCATGAACTCGGCATCGGTGACGCCGTCGGTACGGAAGTAGTGCAGTCGGCAGTTAGCGGTCGGCTCGTCTGCTCTCAATGGGGCAGTCGAGGCACCGACGCCCGTCGTGAACGGGCTAAACGGTGGGTGAACGGGCGAGAGGCGCCACGCGTCGCGACGGGGCTCTCTCGGAGCGATGAAGGGGCAGTCTACCGCGGCGGAAAATTGGTGGTCCCGGTCACAAGATCGTCTGGGTGCACCGGCGGCAGCCCCGCACATCTTTTCCGCGGCTGAGATTCGTGCATTCCGGCCGTGCAGCACCAAGATCTCTACGAAACCAAATCGTCTTTGATTTTACAGCCTGGGCCGTTAGAGTTTGTCAATAGGCAGATAGAGTCACGCGAGGTGAATCACCGCGCAGGCGACGCTTCATCCAGGTCTCATTGCACTACTTGCCGCCATGCAGTCGGGCAATTAGGCACGTATGGGTAATATTGCTGGTATGGATCACACCAGTACCAAGTGGTAGGTAGGGCTGGAGCAGGGCCGTAGCTATAACCGGGTGCCGCGTAATAGGGGGGCGCTATAGTAAGGAGCAGTCGCTAAAGCCCCGCCAAGGAACCCGAGCCCAAGACCCAGACCAAGAGCGGCCCCCGCTCCTCCGTTCCACCCTCCGCCATGCCATCCTCCTCCGTATCCGTAGCCTCCTCTATAACGATATTGAGCAGATGATGGTACAGCAGACGACGCTAGCAAGATTGTTGCAGTGATCGTAGCGATTAGTGTTTTAAGCATGAATAGTCTCTGATACACGGGACATTGGCGTTCGGGATATCGTAAGATCACAAGCCTTAATTATTTGATGACGGGAACGGTTAAATCAGGCAAACGCGATCAGTCTGGATTAGGCCGTATGGGTTTTGCTCATTACAGCCGGGGATCACTATCCCAGAGTTCGGGCCTAGTGAGGCCACCGTTGCCAGATGTTCCGGGGCAGGAAAATTGTGGCGGAGGCGCCGGCCAGGCAAGCGAGTCCGCAGGTGCAGAAGCTCACAATCCAGGCGGCAAGCTGCGACGTCCCCCCGAACTGGTCGAGCGTGACGCCGAACAGGAGCGTCCCGAGGAACCCGGCCGCAAAGCCGATGCAGGAATAGAGCCCGATCGTTGCCCCTCGGTACCGCGGAGCGGCAACGGCGAGCACGCCCGAGGTGAGATTCGAAAAATTACCCTGCACGATGAAGCCGGCAGCCACCGAAAGACCTAGCACGGCGATGTAGGGCAGCATCGCGGTGAAGCCGAACAAACCGCCGGCTGCCGCCGAGAGCACGAAAACCAAAGTGGCGATGGTGCGCAGGCCGTAACGGATGGCGAGCTCATTGCCGATGAGGCCGGCCGGGACGCCAAGAAAACTGATCACCGCTCCGACCACCAGAATGATCCAGGCTTGCGCAGGAACATTGGCCTGATCGCCGGCACAGAAGGTAAGAAAGACGACAATCCACTGCCGCAATCCGACGCAACCCCAGATGGCGGCGGCATAACCGACCATCAGGGCGAGGACGTCCCGGTTTGCAAGGACCGGGCGAAAGTCGAGCAGCGGCTGGGGCTCTTCCTCGCGTCCGGAATCCCCGCGCGGCAATGCCGCCCAGGCGATCAAAACGACAGCGGCACCGAGAATGCCGGCCATAGCAAAAGCGCTGCGCCAGCCCAGCAGGGTTCCGACTTGGCCGAGCAGGAACGACAGCGACGCGCCGATGGTGAAGGAGCTGGTGTACCATGCCGCGATGCGGGCGCGGGTTGCCCCTTCGACGCCATGCGTGAGCGCCCGCAGGCCGGGCATGTACATGCCGGCCATGGCGATACCGGCCAAAGCGCGGAATCCGAGAGCCGGGAGCAGGCTGTCGCACAGCCCCATACCCACGCAGGACAGCGCGCTAAGGGCGCTGGAGGCGAGATAAATTTGCCGAGCGGGCCGGCTATCGGTCAGGCTCACCAAAGGGATGACCGCGAGCATATTGCCGGCCGAGACAATCCCCGCGAGCCAGCCGGCTTGCGTGTTGGTCAGCAACCAGGCCTCGATGAACTGCGGCAGGAGAGCCGGAACAATCGAGAATCCGGCCAGGCCGAGAATTTCGGCGGCGCATATGGCGGCAATGACCGGTGCCGAAGGTGCAGCCGTGGCGGATTGAGCCAGACTCATGGTTCCAACGAGAGAACCCCGGCGGGGGAGCCGGGGTTCTGGGGATCGACGATCGAGGAAAGGGGAATTGCGATCGATCGCCTGATACATAAGGAACACCGCCGGGCCCCGCCGTCCACCTCCCGGCGTTGATATCCACAACTTGTCGGATGGCCTCGTGGCAATCGGCTGCGGCCGCTACGCGGCAAGGCGGCTGGGGATAAATAGCTCGTCCGGCGTCGTTTCCGCGGTAGGCGCCGCCGGAGCTGCACGCTTTTTCTCGATCTGGGCGAGCAGCCAGGTCTTGGCTGCGGCGGCCGCCTGCTCTTGCTGCGCGTGATGATCAGCAAGACGGCGGGCCTTGAGGATTATGGAGCGCAGCTCGGCGACGCTGCCGCAACAACGGTCGTTGAAGTGCACAAGCGGAAGGCCGGGCCTGGGCATGGCATCCTGCAGGAGCGCGATCGCCGGTGCCTTCGGCAGGCAATGCTTAGGCTCGCACTACCGGGCGGCAACATTCCTGGGTTGCTCTCAGGAAGGTACCTGCGGTACGGGTCGAGGCCTCGGCCTCGACGATATCACCCGCATCACGCTGGGATAGCAGCAAGGATGCGGCGACCAAACGTCGTATAGGCAGGGCAGCCCGATGCGAGCCACACGGAAACCGGAGGAGATTGATGCCAAAACTCGGGAGAAAAAAGCCAGCGCAGGCAAGGCGAATGCCAAGGACAAGGTGACGATGTTCGAGATGAACAAGCACCTTGCCGGCCATTTGAAGTGACAGGGCCGGCAAGCCGTCCGGCGGCCACGACGGATGGCGCGACATCGGGCTAGCTCGCGGTAGAAGGTCTCGTCGAGGGTTTTAGATGGGCACGCGGAGTACGATCCCCCAACTCGGTTCGGGCAAAACAACGCCCTTTGGGCGTAACCCTCCGCCGAAGACCGTCGTGCGATCTCGGGTTGATCGGGCTGGGTAAGTACCGGTGCAAACAGCGATGTTTGCAGTGATGCAAGAGGCCGTGCAATGCTGCTGGTGCGGATCCTTGTTCGGCTGCGTGACTAACGAGAACACGACATCGCAATCGGCCCAGGGAAGCA
>VAZT01000044.1 GCA_005884825.1 Alphaproteobacteria bacterium | reverse complement strand
CGCCGCGCGTTTCTTGAGGATTGTCAGCCAGGACAATCCCGCTTGGTTGATCTCGAGAACGAGCCGTTCGAACAGCACGCTCTCCTCGCTCGTCGGAAAACCGTACTCGCCATCATGGTAGAGGCCGTGCACCAGGTGGCTTGGCGCTATTCGGCAATAGGCGGCGCTCAACTCACGGCTCGCGGAAACTGAGCCAGGGAGATTTCACCAATAGGTATATCGCCAGCCAGATGAGCGCCGAAACCACAGTCGTAATCGCCATCTTAAGCAACAATCGCGGCCGCTGTGGCGCCCCCACGGCGTGACCCGGGTCGTGCGGTTCGGCCGGCGTCACCCACAAGGGCAGCACGGCGAACAGCGTGATCCACCAGACGAGCACGTAGACAACAATTCCGGTGACCCAAGCCATCACCGGCCGCGCGGCGCCAAGCCCGCCTCATGCCTGCTCGAGCTCGATGAGGGTTCCACAAAAATCTTTCGGGTGCAGAAAGAGCACCGGCTTCTCGTGAGCGCCCAACCGCGGCTCGCCATCGCCGAGCACTCTCGCGCCTTCCGCCCGCAGCCGATCCCGCGCTTCGATGATGTCGTCGACCTCGTAGCAGATGTGATGCATTCCGCCAGCCGGATTGCGGTCGAGAAAGGCCTTTACCGGCGAGGTCGGGCCGAGCGGTTCGAGCAGTTCGATCTTGGTATTCGGCAGCACGACGAAGACGACGGTAACGCCATGCGCCGGCAGCGGGCATGGTTCGGAGACGCGAGCGCCGAGGGTAACCCGGTAAGTCGCGCTCGCCGCCGCGACATCGGGCACCACGATCGCGACATGATTGAGCCTGCCGATCATCGCGGAATGCCCCTCACCCTAGCCCTCTCCCCGCAAGCGGGGCGAGGGAATTCCGTCTTCTCCCTCGCCCCGCTTGCGGGGAGAGGGTCGGGGCGAGGGGCATGGCACACGGCATCGGCGTCAAATCCTGACCAGGTGAATTTGGACCAACGGCCGCTTGCCGAAGCGTTCGTTGAGGATGCGGCGCAGAGCTCGGTGCGCCGCGTCGCGAACGGCCTCGTCATCGCGGCGCAGGTTCCCCGGCAGTTCGCCGAGCGCGCGCTCGACGGCGCTGCGCAACGCGGGAGCCGCCGCCTCGGCAGCGGCCGGTTCGACTACGCCGATCGTGCTGATCGTCGGCGGTGCCAGGGGCTCGCCGCGGCGATCGAGAACCAAGGTGGCAACTGCGCTGCCGTTGAAAGTGACCCGACGACGGTCCTTCAGCGCCATGCCGTCGACCGGCAGCAGACCCTTTCCGTCGCTGGCGAGCCTGCCGACCGGCACCTCGTCGACGATACTGGCGCCGCTCGCCGCGAGCCGGACCATGTCGCCGTTCTGAATGACCAGCGGCTGCTGAACCTGGCACTCGCCCGCAAGCTCGGCATGCGCGATCAGGTGGCGGGCTTCGCCATGCACCGGGACGGCGATTTGCGGGCGGACCATCTGATACATGCGCACCAACTCGTCGCGGGCCGGATGCCCCGAGACGTGGACGAAATGGTCCTCTTCGGTAACGATCTCGACACCGAGCCGGACCAGCGCGTTCTGCAGGCGATTGATCGGTTTCTCGTTCCCCGGAATGATGCGCGACGAGAAGATGACCACATCCCCGGTTTCGAGCACGACGTGCGGGTGATCGTCGCGGGCGATCCGCGACAGGGCCGCGCGCGGTTCGCCTTGGCTGCCGGTGCAGATCATCACGATCCGGTCGCGCGGGATGTACCCTGCCTCATCTTCAGTCAGAAAACGAGGCAGATCCGTCAAGTAACCGTTCTCGCGGGCGGCCTTGTCGATGCGCCACAACGACCGCCCGACCAGCGCGATTTCCCGGTCATGAGCGGCCGCGGCCCGCGCAATCGTCTCGAGCCGCGCAACATTCGAGGCAAAGCAGGCGACTGCGACGCGCGCATCGTAGCGGCCGATCAGGTCGATCAGGGACCGCCGCAGCTCCGCCTCGGATCCCGAGACGCCGGGCCGCAACGCGTTTGTCGAATCGCCGACCAACGCGAGAACGCCCTCGTCACCGAGCCTCAGCAAGGCGGCCTCGTCCGCGGTCGGGCCGATCAGCGGATCCGGATCGAATTTCCAATCGCCGGTATGCAATACCGTTCCGACCGGCGTGCGCAGTGCGACCGCATTCGGTTCGGGGATCGAATGCGTGAGGGTGATCAGTTCCAGGTCGAACGGGCCGATCGTGAACCGGCCCGACAATGGCACGACATGGATCTTGACCTGATCGGCGAACCCGGTCTCGGCCAGCTTGGCGCGCAAGAACGAGGCGGTGAACGGGGTCGCCCAGATCGGGCAGCGCAGCTGCCTCCACAGATAGGGGATGGCCCCGATATGATCCTCGTGCGCATGGGTCGCCACGATCCCGAGCAAGCGATCGCGGCGTTCGACGATAAAGCCGGGATCCGGCATGACGACTTCGAGACCCGGCTGCGAATCATCTCCGAAGGTGACGCCGCAATCGATAATCAGCCAGTCGCCCTGATACCCGTAAACATTCAAGTTCATCCCGATTTCGCCCGCGCCGCCGAGCGGCACGAAGAACAGCGCGTTGGGGTCGCGGTAATCCGGCCGGGCCCCCGGCTGTAAAGGTGGGTGGTTCATTTGTTACGGTTTCGGCGGTAGATCAGGCGGAGCCCCCATAATGTCAGTTCGGGATCGACATGGTCGATGACGCTTGCCCCGGCGAAGAGCGGGGCGAGCCCGCCGGTGGCGATGACCTCCATTCGCTCGCCGCGCTCGGCCCGGATGCGCTGCACCAGCCCCTCGACCAATCCGATATAACCCCAATAGATGCCGGACTGCATGCAGCTCACCGTGTCCTTCCCGATAACGCGCTCGGTGCGGCGGATACGAATGCTCGGAAGCTTCGCCGCCGCCGTTTCCAACGCATGCAATGACAGGTTGATCCCCGGCGCGATCACGCCGCCGCAATAATTACCCTCACGATCGACCACGTCGAAGGTCGTGGCGGTGCCAAAATCGACAATGATCAGCGGACCCTTATACCGGTCGTGCGCGGCAATGGTATTGACGAGGCGGTCGGCGCCGACTTCCTCCGGGCGGTCCACCAATGCATTGGTGCCGAGCGTCACGCCCTTCTCGCCGACCACGAGCGGATCGGTGTTGCAATACCTCCGGCACAGGGTAACGAGATTGAAATTGACGTCGGGCACGACGCTGGCGATCACCGCGCCGTCGACATTGCCCCGCGCCAGGCTCTCCAGCGACAATAGATGATCGAGCCAGACGACATATTCGTCGGCCGTCCGCTTGCCTTCGGTCGCCGTGCGCCAGCTGCCCTTGAGATCGGCGCCGTCCCAAATCGCGAATACAGTGTTGGTGTTGTTGGCATTGATGGCGAGGAGCATGCAGCTTCTTTCACGCGGCCGGGAAGACTTCACCAGCGGTGATGCGCCGGCATTCCCCTGCATAGTCGAGCACCAGATTTCCTTGGTGATCTAAATCGAGGAGGCGACCGCATAAGACGCGAGACTCGAGACGGACCCGGATCGGCTCGCCGCGAACG
>VAZT01000043.1 GCA_005884825.1 Alphaproteobacteria bacterium | reverse complement strand
GATCATCGAACTGGACCGTCCTGACGAGTTCGCCGGTGTCGGCCTTGGTCCACAGGACCTTGCAATCGGCCGTGACAGAAATGACAAAGTTCTTATAGAGCGTGACGCCACGGTTCGTGGCAACCATGAAATCGGCCTTGTTGGTACCCGGATCCATGATCCACGCGATCCGGGCCTTGGCCGGTTCTTTGACGTCTATCCTGTAGACTGCGCCAAACCCGTCGACGACGAACATCGAGCCGTCGTCGACGAGCGGTGTGCTCTGATGGCCGCCCAACGGGACTTTGCCCAAACCCTCAACGCCGCCAAGCGCCACCGTGAAAGCGACATGGAGGTCCTTGACGTTATTCTTATTGATCTGGTCGAGCTCGGAATAGCGATGCGCGGCATAGTCCTTATTGACCATCAACCAGTTCTGCGGCTCCTTATCGCCGTTCAACAATCGCGGTGTCGTTACTTCGCCCGCCACCGCCGGCAGCCATGTCGCAGTGAGAATGGTTGAAGCCAGCAATCCGACGCGGAAGCTCGAGCGGCCTGTCATGGTTTCCTCCTCATTGCCCTTGCAAGGCGTTTGGCTCAATTTAATCAGTTCGGACGCGCGATCGAACGCTCGGTCTGACCCCGAAAACTTATTCTGAGCTTCATTTGGCGGCTGCCAGATCGAGACCGCTAGGCGAATGTCCCCACCGGCAAGACGGTAACATCGCTCTTGCCGCCTTTCAACATTCGGTGACTTTCGCGGCCTTCGAGCACTGGCGCGGCCGAGAGACAACAACCTGTTTACGGTCTTCCTCCTGCGCTCTTGCAGTTGGCCGCGAGACCCGCTGCGCTCTCGATCCCGCCCAGCAGGTGAAGGCGAAAGAGCGGCTCGGCGTAGGATTCCTGGGTGTGGCCCATCGCGGTATACCAGCTGCGGCCGCCTTCCATCTCGTGGCACCACGCGATCGGGTGGTCGGCGCCCATTGCGCCGCCCGAATAGGTCGCCTCGTCGAGGGTCGCCAGGACCTGCACCGCGCCGCGCGGATTGCTGCGGAAGTTGTACCATTCGTCTGTCCGCTCCCAGAGCAGGGGCAAGCCCTTCATCGAGGGATGGTCGGGGTTTGCGATATGGACCGTCGCGCGTTGAATCTCAGGGTGGCTGGCGAACCAGGTGCCGACGAGCCGGCCGTACCACGGCCACCCATACTCCGTGTCGCTCGCCGAATGGATGCCGACAAAGCCGCCGCCGGAACGGATGTATCGCTCAAAGGCGGCCTTCTCGCCGACATCGAGGATGTTGCCGGTCGTGTTGAGGAATACGACGACCTTGTATCGAGCGAGGACCGCGTCGCTGAACCGGGCGGCGTCTTCCGTGCGGTCCACCGCAAACCCGTGCTCGGCCCCCAGCGCCTCGAGCGCCGCAATCCCTTGCGGGATCGAATCATGGCGAAACCCGGTGGTCTTGGAGAAAACGAGCACGCTGAACCGAGGATCGCCACTCTCCGCTGCAACGCCGCGATGCAGCCAGACGCCGAGTATTGCGGTGAGAACAAAAACGATTGCGGAGCCGCATGGCAGCAAGCGCCGAGGCTGTTGGTTGACAGTGTTCGGCTGTGATCCTACTGTTCGGCCGGCAAGAACCAGTCCGAAGGAAATGGCCATGAAGTGGAAGACGCCGGTCATCATCGAAATCGCGGTCGGGCTGGAGATCAACGCCTACGCCTGTGCCGAGGTCAAGTAGGCTCCTCGTTTTGTGACGCCGGTCGGGTCCGGCGAGACGACCAACGTTCGAGCCGGTTGTCTCGGAGTTTGCTAGTTCACATTTGGAATCCGATCGCAAAGCCGCTGGCGACACGAATACGCCGCGCCGCTCTCTCGTTGGCGGTTGCGCTGGTAGGGGCGATCTCTCCAGCTAGTGTGCTCGAGGCTGGAGAAGGCGTGAACGGCGATGCCCGCATCCCGCCGCCAGTATTGCCGGGGATCGGTGCTCACGATTCACGCGTCCGCCTCGATCCCGATGGAATCCCATGGCGCGCTGTCGGCAAGCTTCAGGCCACCTCCCTCAACTTCCGTCAAACCTGCACCGGAACTTTGGTCGGCCCGTCAGCGGTGCTGACCGCCGCGCATTGCGTCTTCAATCGCCTCACGCAGCAGAACTTCCCGCCAGGGTCGCTGCATTTTCTTATCGGCTACAATGGCAGTCGCTATGCCGGGCACGCCATCGGCGTCAAACTCGAGACCGGCCTCGGCTACGACCCCAGCCAGCCCTATGCGACGGTCGGCAGCGATTGGGCGCTGATCACGCTCGACACCAGGCTCGGGTCAGCGGACCGCGTATTGCCGATAATCGACCAATCGCCGGAAGTGGGAAGCACCGTCATGCTCGGCGGCTACCAGCAGGATCATCCGCTGGTTTTGATGGCCGATACCGAGTGCCGGATCGTCGGGCGCGCGACCGATACGAGCGGCCGGCTGCTGCTGCGCCACAATTGCACGGCAACCAGAGGGGACAGCGGTGCGCCCTTGCTGATCGACCAAGCCGGCAAATGGCGCACCGCGGGTATCGACGTCACCGCCCGGCTCGGTATTGCCAGCGGGCTCGCTGTCGTCCTCGACGAGGCCCGCAAGCGGTTTTGAGAGCAACATTTACGTCGGTGAGCGATCCTACCTGCCCTTGAAGTCGGGGAGGCGGCGGTCGGCCATTGCCTTGATGCCTTCTGTGAAATCCTCGGTGCGGCGCAGCCAGTCTTGTTCCACGAGCTCGCGCTCGGTGGCAGCCTCGATCGCGTCGCACAATCCGCGCCGTACGGTCTCGCGCGTCGACATGACGGCAAGCGGCGCCGATTGCGCAATCTCCAGCGCCAAAGCTTGCGCCGCGCTGCGCACTTCGGCGAGTGGCACCAGCACTTCGGCAAGGCCGATCCGCACCGCTTCGTCGCCGGGGATGCGTCGCCCGGTATAAAACATTAGCGCCGCCTCCTGCGCACCGACCAGCCGCGGCAGGGTCGCCGTCAAGCCAAAGCCCGGGTGAAACCCCAGCCGGTTGAAGTTGGCGCTGAACCGGGCCTCCTGACAGGTGACGCGAAAATCGGCGACGAGCGCGAGACCCAGACCTCCTCCCACGGCGGCGCCGTGTACCGCGGCGATGATCGGCTTGCGCGTGCGGAAGAGGCGGATCGCTTCCTTGTAGAGGTGCCGGCCGGCGCCGCTGCGGCTGCCTTCCGCCGCCGTTCCGGTCTCCATGCGTTTCGAGAAATCGGCCCCCGCACAAAACGAGCGGCCTTCGGCTGCGAGCACGATCGCCCGGCAGCCCGGGTCGGCGTCGAGGCGCTCGAAGGCCTCGCCGATCTCGGCAATCAGGTAGCTGTCGAAGAAATTGTGCGGCGGCCGGCGCATCTCGACCGTCGCAACGTAGCCGTCCTGGCTGACATGGGTATCGCTCATTGGCGGATCTCCTCGGGCTCTCGTTTGACGATCAGCGCGTCGACTACGGTCACACCGTGTCCTTGCGGATGGACGATGACCGGGTTGAGGTCGATTTCCTCGATCAGCTCGGCATGATCGGCGGCGAAGCGCGACAATGTCGCGATCAGCTCGGCCAGCGCCGTGCGGTCCGCGGGAGGCGCTCCTCGTACTGCGCCGAGGAGCGCTGCTCCCTTCAGCTGGTCCAGCAGAGCCAGGGCTTGCTCCGCCGCGATCGGCACCGGCGCGAACGCGATGTCGCGCAA
>VAZT01000042.1 GCA_005884825.1 Alphaproteobacteria bacterium | reverse complement strand
ACACGGCGGCGCTCCACCATTTGCGCGATCATGGTGTCCAGATCACGTTTGAGGAGGACCGGCAAGGCGGCGTGCTCAACGGTCCCCGCGCGTATTTTCACGATCCCGACGGCACCGTATTGGAGTTTATCGACCTAACGGGCTATGCCGGCGGCCAATCGTAACGAGCGCCGCTTTCCGCGAGTGCTTTCGTTCTTCGACAGCGGTGGTATTCTGGCCCGAGCAAGCAATTGGAGGTCATATGATCAAGGGTCTGCATCATAACGCCTACCGCTGCAGGGACTCGGAGGAGACACGAGCCTTTTACGAAGATTTTCTCGGTCTTCGTTTTGTCAGCGCGTTCGAGATTGATCCGTCGGCTGGGGGCGAGCAAGTCCGTGCGCTCCATACCTTCTTCGAGATGGAGGACGGCTCTTGCCTGGCATTCTTCGAGGTGCCGCGAGCGCCATTCGATTTCAAAGCGCAGAATCCACTGGATCTGCACATTGCCCTCGGCGTCGAACCAGAGACCTTCGACGCCATGCTGCAAAAGGCGAAGAGTGCAGGTCGAGAAGTTCGCGGACCCATTGACCACGGTTTTGTCCGGTCGATCTATTTTCGGGATCCCAACGGATATGTGGTCGAGTTGACTGCCGGCACCGGCAGGCACGGAGACATGATGGACCCCGCAATATCGAAGCCGCACGAGGCACTCGCCCGCTGGCAAGCCGAGAAAAGCCATTGAGGTCCCAAAAATGCTGAAACGGCCACTGCGGGTTGCTGATGCGCCAAACAGTCAGAAGATTGCGGCCCGAGCTGCGCCGGCTCATCGCGAAATCGTGGCTCCTCTCGTGCTGTTATTATCTGCTGCGTGGCCACCGCCTTTCGGGTCGGGCCAGCGACGAGATCTGGTATTTTGCCTATGGCGCCAACATGCATGACAGTGCCTTTCGGGTCCGACGCGGCATCCAGCCGCTCGAGCACTGTTCCGGCCGCATCAAGGGTTATCGGCTACGCTTCAATCTCGACGGCCGACCCAGAGGCAAGGCCGCTCCTGCAAACCTGCACCCCGATCCTGACGCCGAAGTTTGGGGCGTGCTCTACCGCATCACGAAACGCGATTTAATTCGCTTGGATTCGACAGAAGGCGTACCCGGGCGCGGCTACCGCCACGCTCTGATCGAAGCCGAGGACGGCGGCGGTCGGATGATCCCAGCCGTCACCTATATGGCTCAGGGCAAAGAAGTCGATGGTAAGCCCTCGTTGCGCTACATCACGCTGCTCCGGGAAGGTGCGCGGACACACGCGCTCCCCGAAACCTACATCGGGTTTCTGGACGGGGTGGAGCATGCGCAATAAGCAATTCGGCGCTTCCATTTCCATACTGACTGCGGAATCCAGAGGTGGCTTTCACAGACATTATGACCCGGATGGGGATCTGGACGCCGACCGGGTCCGTTTCCAGGATTGGATCTCGTTCACAGCGCCGATCGCTGACTGCAGCAGCAGATGCCCACGCGGCAATTGGATGGGGCTATCGTCTTCCAATTCCGTACTGATCGCCGACTTGGCTGATTTTTCCGTTCACGAAATCGATCTCGAGCAGGTCTTCCGAGGATCCGATGACGCCGACCGAGTCATGGGTGCGGGCATCGAAGATTTCGGTTCCATCAGCGCTGTTTTTGTTGGGAGCGATATAACCGTAGTCGCCCTTTATGTCGAAGGTCAGCCAGTGTGATCCGCGGCCGCTTCGCAATCCCAGCCTATCCTTCAAGACGGGAGTCATCGGATTACGCATGTCCCAGATGTAGACATGCGGGTCACTCCAGCTGCCGCTCTGCCAGACCTCGGTTTGGTCGGGCGTCCAGCCGATGCCGTGCAACAGTCCAGGATCGCCGGGCGGATGGTCCGGGATGCCCGCCGTGACGATCTGTCCGGTCTTGAGGTTGGTGACCTGCATTCCCCAGAGGTCTCTCACATTGTTTACGGCGTAGCTGCTCGTGCTGTCGACCGCGTAAGGTCCGAGGATGCCCGAATAAGGCCCGACCCGCGATACCGCATAGCTGCCCGGATCGATCAGATACAGGTAACGGCCGCTTCCGTCGTCGGCCTTCGTTTCCTGGAAAATCGGCCCGGAAAGCGGGTACTGAGTGTCGTGCGATCGATTGGAGAAGTGCACCTGTCGAACAACGTCGCCCGTATTGGCATCGACGACATTGATGTAGTCGGCCGAACCGCCTTCCCAGGTTGGAACGTAAAGCAGCTCTCCCGCCGGATTGATCGCCAGCCGATCGACACCGGGGCTGACCGCTCTATTCCAGAGTATCGTGTCGTCGTAAACGCTCGCGCAATAGACCATCCCGGCGCCTGAAACATCGTGATAGGCCACGTAGAGCCCTCCAGTGACTGCGCTGACCGCCACTCCTCTCACATCGCCGACATTGGGTACCGTCCCAATGGTCTTAACCAGCCGGTGCCCGGCCTCGATATCGTAGACCGAGACGGATCCTCGATCCGCCCCGGCTTGATTGACCGCGTATAAGCTGCGCGCAGCGGTCGGTGGCGTCGGGACAGCAGCGTCTGTAGAAGTCGAAAGCAGCCCAAACAGACTGCATAAACATATTAGCCGGAAGCCGATAGAATTCCGCCGCACAAAGGTTCGGATCCTCCGGCCCAACCAGCCTATTCCGCTGCCGCGTTTTCGCCGAAGCTCGGCGTGTCGGTGCGGTCGACCAGGGCTTCGGGACCCTCGGTCGGCAGGTTTTCGAGCCAATTGACCCCGCTGTCGATGTCGTTTTCCCACATCTCGCGCGGCATCTCGTAGAGAAACTCGACGCCATAGCCGTTCGGGTCGTTGACATAGACGCTGTGCGTCACGCCATGGTTGACGCGCCAGTTGAACTTGATCCCCCGGCTCTGCAGGAACGCAAGCTGTTTCAGCCAAGCCTCGCGGTTCGGCATCGTCAGCGCGACATGGTTGATCGCGACCTGGCTGTTGGCCAGCACCCAATCGGCGGGCGGCGGCAGATTCGCGCTCTCGACCAGCGCGACCGTGTGGTGGGTCAACTTGCCGTCATTGACGGCACTATAAAAGCGCATCTTCGGCGGGTTGGGACGGCCCGGGCGCGGGTGCAATTCGGCTACCTGCTTGAAGCCGACGATCTCCGTCCAGAATTTGTGCGACTCGTCGATGTCGCGGACGTTGAGGACCAAGTGGTTGATCCCGGAGGGGCTCACAGCCTCGGCCGGAGCCTCCGGGACATCGGCAATCTTGTCGGTCATCGCAGCGCTCCCAAATCTCGGTTGGTATCTCGTACTCCCGAGAAATGGATCGCGCAACCCCACCCCGCAAGTTGCGGGGGCGAAGCCTCCTCTGGCCAAGCGCTCGGATCAGCGGCCATAAAAGCCGTTTTCCTCGTTGTAGCGTCGCTCGTCGTGCAGCGCCCGGCGGCGCGCATCGAGCGCGCGCTCTTCTTCGTTGAGGCGATGCTGCTCGTGCCAATAAGCCCGCTCGCGCTCACGCTCACGCCAACGATACTCCGGCGACGGTGGAGGAGGCTCGCCGTTCATGGCTCTGCCGATCCCTTGCAAAACATCACCCGGGCCCTCCGCGTGAGACGGCATCGCACTCAGCATAAGAGCCAAAGAAAAAGCCAAGATAGACCACTTTACCATTTAACCCTCCCTTCAGCGACCGATCCGAAAATCCGGATCCATACCTGCGCTGCTGTATCAAACACAGCAGAGAGGGCATCTGTTCCTGTCATTATTCTACTCCGACTTGATGGTTCCGGGGTGCCGGGGCCGCGCCCACAACGGCTCGCGCTCCCCACAACCAATGATTGTCTCAAAAGTTGGGGCGGCTGTATCTGCAGCGGATCGGCAGCCGAAACTCTCCTCATAATTGAAATTACTGACGGCGGTCGCTCGTTACGCTCGCCATAACATTCTAATGACCTTCCAAGCCTGAGAGAGTGCGGCATAAAGGGGG
>VAZT01000041.1 GCA_005884825.1 Alphaproteobacteria bacterium | reverse complement strand
GGTCTACGCGGAGGTGGCCGAGGCCTACATCTCCGGCCTTGAAGCGTTCGCCAAAAAGGGTGGCGATCCGCACAAGGTGTCCAGCGTGGCGAGCTTCTTTGTCAGCCGTATCGACACCTTGGTGGATGACGAGCTCGACAAAAAGATCGCCGCGACCGCCGACCCGGCCCAAAAGGCAGAGCTGCAAAAGCTCAAGGGCAAAGTCGCGATCGCCAACGCGAAGCTCGCCTATCGACTCTACAAAAACATCTATTCCAACGAGCACTGGCAGCGGCAGGCGCAGCAAGGCGCCCAGACGCAGCGCCTGCTGTGGGCGAGCACCGGGACCAAGAACAAGGCGTATAGCGACGTCCTCTATGTCGACGAGCTGATTGGGCCGGACACCGTCAACACGATGCCGCCGGCGACGATGGATGCCTATCGCGACCACGGGCACGCGCGGCCCAGCCTCGAAGAGGATGTCGATAGCGCGCAGGCAGTCATGGATGCGCTGCCCAAGGCCGGCATCTCGATCGATGCCGTGACCTCCAAGCTCGTCGAAGACGGCGTGCGGCTATTCGCAGACGCTGCCGACCAGCTCTACGCCGCGGTTCAGCAAAAGCGCCGCAAGGTGCTGGGGGCGAAGCTCAATTCGATGACTTATAAGCTGCCGGACGAGTTGCAGAAGGATGTCCAGGCTGCCCTCGAGGACTGGCGGAAGGAGGGCAAGGTCAGGCGGCTGTGGGCCGCCGACGCCTCACTGTGGACCGAGGCGGACGAAGCCAACTGGCTCGGCTGGTTGGAGATCGTCGACAAGCAGCTGAAGGGGATCGCCCATCTTCAGGATTTCGCCGACGACGTCAAGCGCTCGGGATTCCAGGATGTGCTGTTGCTTGGCATGGGTGGTTCGAGCCTAGGCCCCGAAGTGTTCGCCGAGACTTTCGGCTCGAAACCCGGCTACCCGAAGCTGCACGTGCTGGACTCGACGGACCCGGCGCAGATCCGGCATTTCGAGTCCCGCATCGATATCGGACGAACTTTATTCCTGGTATCGAGCAAATCCGGCAGCACGCTCGAACCCAACATCTTCAAACAATACTTCTACGAGCGCGCCAAGCAGACCGTCGGCGCGGCGGAAGCGCCGAAGCGCTTCGTCGCCGTCACCGACCCGGGCTCGTCGCTCGAAAAGGCGGCGCGCAATGAGGGGTTCCGCTCCGTGTTCCACGGACTGCCGAGTATCGGCGGCCGCTATTCGGTATTGTCGGATTTCGGCATGGTGCCGGCGGCGGCGATCGGCGTCGACCCGCGCGCCTTCCTCGAAAACACGGCCGAGATGGTGCGGTCCTGTGCGGCGAGCGCGCCTCCGGTCGAGAACCCGGGGGTGATCCTCGGCGCGATCCTCGGGACCGCTCAGCGCCGCGGGCGCGACAAGGTGACAATTATCGCCTCGCCGGGGATTTCGGATTTCGGCGCCTGGCTCGAGCAGCTCCTCGCTGAATCGACCGGCAAGCTCGGCAAAGGGATCGTCCCGGTCGGTGCCGAGCCGCTGGGCGCGCCGGCGGTTTACGGCAATGACCGGGTGTTTGCCTATCTCCGGCTCGCCTCAGATCAGGATGCGGAGCAGGAACGGGCGGTTGCCGGGCTGGAGGCTGCAGGGCACCCGGTAGTGCGGATCACGGTATCCGACGCGATGCAGCTCGGGCAGGAGTTCTTCCGCTGGGAGATGGCGACTGCGGTCGCCGGCTCGATAATCGGCATCAACCCGTTCGACCAGCCCGACGTCGAGGCGGCCAAGGTCAAGACCCGCGACCTGACCGAGGCTTATGAGAAGGCAGGGGCGCTGCCCGAGGCGCGCTCATTCTTCGAAGGCGACGGAATCAAGCTGTTCGCCGACCCGCGAAACGAGACCGCGTTAAAGCCGCAGGCAACAAGCCTCACGGCGGCGCTGAAGGCGCATTTCGGGCGGATTGGCGTCGGTGATTACGCCGCGCTGCTCGCCTATGTCGAGCGTAGCCCCGCCCATATCGATGTGATGCAGCGCATCCGCCGCACCATTCGCGACCGGACCCGGGCAGCGACGTGCGTCGGCTTCGGTCCGCGCTTCCAGCATTCGACGGGACAAGCCTACAAGGGCGGACCGAACAGCGGCGTCTTTCTGCAAATCACTTGCGACGATCCCGAGGATTTGCCGGTCCCCGGCCAGTCATACACGTTTGGGATCGTAAAGGAGGCGCAAGCGCGCGGCGACTTCGACGTCCTTGCCGAACGCGGCCGGCGCGCCCTGCGGGCGCACATCACCGGTGATCTCGATACCGGCCTCGCCCGGCTCGCCCGGGCGATCGAGCAGGCGCTGCAATGAGGCCCAACCGGAAAAGCAGAACGGGGAGCTGAACCCATGGACAGCAGGGTGGACAGAACCAATCGTCGGCAGACGCAGACACCGGCGCACCAGGCGCCGCCATGCACATTGGTGATTTTCGGGGCGGGCGGTGATTTGACGAAGCGGCTGTTGATGCCGGCGATCTACAACCTGGCCAAAGCAAAACTGCTGTCCGAGAAATTCGCGATCATCGCCGTCGACCGCACGCCGAAACCGGTTGACGCTTTTCGCGACTACCTCGCTGAAGGCATCAGAAGCTTTGTGTCCGATACGGCCTCGGCGCCTGCGACCGAGCCCTTCGATAAGCAGGCCTGGGAATTCGTCGCCTCGCGACTTGCGGTCGCCAGCCAGTTATTCGGCACGATCGTCGAGCAGCTCGGCGCCGCCGGCCTCGTGCAGGAAAAAGACGGCAGGTTCCGCCGCGTCATCATCGAAAAGCCGTTCGGCACCGATCTCGCCTCGGCCCGCGCGCTGAATGCTCAGATTCTGCGCGTGTTGTCGGAGCCCCAGATCTATCGGATGGACCACTTCCTCGGGAAAGAAACGGTCCAGAACATCATGGTATTGCGTTTCGCGAACGGCATCTTCGAGCCGATGTGGAACCGCGACCATATCGACCACGTGCAGATCTCGGTCGCCGAAACCGTCGGCGTCGAGCGCCGCGCCCGCTTCTACGAGGCGACGGGTGCGCTGCGCGACATGGTGCCGAACCATGTCTTTCAGCTTCTCAGCCTCATCGCGATGGGCCCGCCAAACTCTTTCGCGGCGGATGCGGTGCGCACCGAGAAGCACAAGGTGCTGGAGGCAGTGCACCCGCTCGACGATGCGGAGGTGCGCCGGAACGTCGTGCGCGGCCAGTATGGCCCCGGTCTGATCAACAAGAACCCCGTCCCGGCATGCCGGGAAGAGCCTGACGTGGCTCGCGACAGCAACACCGAGACGTATGTCGCGATGCAACTCGCCATCGACAATTGGCGCTGGGCCGGCGTGCCCTTTTATCTGCGGACCGGCAAGAGAATGACGCGGCGGACAACGGAAATCGCCATTCAGTTCAAGCAGGCGCCGTTTGCGATGTTCCGCAACACTCCGGTCGACATCTTGACGCCCAATGTTCTCGCCTTGCAGATCCAGCCCGACGAGGGTGCATCGCTGCAATTCAGCGCGAAGGTTCCGGGCCCGGAGATTTCCCTTGGGGGGGTGCGGATGAATTTCTCCTACAAGGATTATTTCAACACCGAGCCGACCACCGGCTATGAAACACTGGTTTACGACTGCATGATCGGCGATGCGATGCTGTTCAACCGGGCCGACGGCGTCGAGGCCGGGTGGGAAGTGGTACAGCCGATCCTCGATCTGTGGCAGAACGACAAGACTGTCCCGCTCGAGATATATACCGCGGGCAGCGCCGGGCCGGAGGCTGCGGACAATCTGCTGTGGCGCAGCGGCCGGCAATGGCGTCCTCTCACGTGATACTCGGAGCCTCAATCGGATGAACCGTCCGGTCATCGTAGCCCCGTCGATCCTGTCGGCCGATTTCGGCCGGCTCGGCGAAGAGGTTCGCGCCGTCGATGCGGCGGGTGCCGACTGGATCCATGTAGACGTCATGGACGGCCGCTTCGTCCCCAACATCACGATCGGCCCGGTCATCGTCGAGGCGGTGCGGCGGGCGACGGCGAAGCCGGTCGACGTGCACCTGATGATTGTCGAGCCGGAGCGTTATCTCGATGACTTCGCGCGGGCCGGCGCCGATCATCTGCTGGTCCACTGTGAGCCGAGCGCGACCATTCACCTGCATCGAACCTTGGCGCACATTCGGGATCTCGGGAAGACGGCAGGCGTGGTGCTGAACCCGGCGACCCCTCTGGCGATGATCGAATATGCGCTCGACCTCTGCGGCATCGTCCTGGTCATGACAGTCAATCCGGGGTTCGGCGGCCAGCAATTCCTGCCCGAAATGCTGCCCAAGATCCGCGCGCTCCGGCGCCTCTGTGACGAGCGGGGCCTCGACCCCGTCATCGAGGTCGATGGCGGGTTGGGCGGCGAGAATGCCTGGCAGGTCATCGATGCCGGGGCAAACGCCATCGTCGCGGGATCTCACGTGTTTCACGCGCCGGATTACGCCACCGCGATAATGGCGATCCGCAATTCGACGGCTCCGCGGCCTGCTCCACCCCGTCATTCCCGCGAAAGCGGGAATCCAGAAACTGCCGCCTCCTGGGAGGCAGTCCCTGGACCCCCGCTTTCGCGGGGGTGACGATACTTCCGAGGAGCGCAAATGGCGCAGACATCCGCCCGCGTCGAGGTCGCGAAAGATCCCGAAGCTTTGGCCCGGCGGGCTGCCGGGTGGATTACCGATCTGGCCGCCGCCAGCCGCGACCGGTTCACGATCTGTCTTTCGGGCGGCTCGACCCCGCGCCGGCTCTACCAGCTGCTCGGCGAGAGCCCATACCGTGATCGCCTGCCATGGGACCACGTCCATTGGTTCTGGGGCGACGAACGCTTTGTCCCGTGGGACCACCCCGACAGCAATTACGGGATGGTGCACTCCGCACTGCTCGGGAGAGCGCCCGTTCCCCCCGGCAACATCCACGGCATCCCCACGACCGGCACGCCGGCGGATGCCGCCGCCGTGTATGAGCGGGTACTGAAATCCTATTATGGTTCGGAAAGCCTCGATCCCACCCGACCGCTGTTCGATATCCAGATCCTCGGGCTGGGGCCAGACGGGCACACGGCATCGCTCATTCCGGGGGCGAGCGTGCTCGAAGAGCGGCATCGGTGGGTTGCCGAAGTTATCGGCGGCCGGCCGGAGCCCCGCATCACCCTGACCTATCCGGCGCTCGAGAGCAGCCGGCATTCGGCTTTTCTCGTGGCCGGGGCGGACAAGCGGGAGACGCTGTCTCGGGCTCTGGCGGGGGATCGGGCCTTGCCGGCCGCTCGCCTACACCCGGTCGGCGAGCTGATCTGGTTCGTCGATGAGGCAGCGCGACCCCAACCATGACCCCCAATCGTGACGAGCTGAAGCGCGCGGCTGCAATGCGCGCTATCGAGGAAGTCGAGGATGGCATGGTCCTCGGGCTCGGAACCGGATCGACCGCCTTCTTTGTGGTCGAAGGACTGGGGCGCCGCGTTGCCGCCGGGCTGCGGGTCGTGGGCATTCCGACCTCTGAGCGCACCGCGGCTCAGGCCCGCGGACTCGGCATTCCAATCGCAACCTTTGCCGAATATCAAACCCTCGACCTGACGATCGACGGCGCGGACGAGGTCGAGCTCGGCAACCTCGATCTGATCAAGGGGCTAGGAGGAGCCTTGCTGCGCGAGAAGATCGTCGCCGCGGCAAGCCGCCGGCTGGTAATCGTCGTCGATCAGGAAAAGCTGGTCGAGCGGCTCGGCGAGCATACCCCGGTGCCCGTCGAAGTCACTCAATTCGGCTGGCAAGCGACCGCGGTCGCCCTCGCCAAGCTCGGCTGCATCACCGAGCGGCGCTACACGGCCGGTGAGCAACCTTATGTTACCGATAGCGGAAATTACATCCTCGATTGCCGGTTCGGCCCGCTGACCGATCCGGGAGAGGTTGAAAACAAGATCGCGATGACTGTCGGGACGGTCGAGAGCGGGCTTTTTGTCGGGCGCAGCTCGATGGTGGTCGTTGCCTCGACCACCGGTCTCGAAGTGTTGACGCCTCCCTCAGCGGCGCGTCGGTAGCAAACACAAAGAGGCCGCCCGCGGGCGGCCTCCAGTGTTCGGCGGCGAAAGCTCAGCGGCCCGATTCGGTACGATAGTTCCGACGCGAGCCGGATGAGCCCATAAAAGGCTCGTCCTGGCCGAAGCTGGCTAGGCATTGTTGACGGAGTTCCGGATCGGTGATCGGGCCGCACTCCTTGCGCATCCGGGCTTGGCGGAAGCCGCGGTTGGTTTCGAGCAGCCGGTCGTAATGTTGGCTCTCGATCACGTTGCGCCGCGCCGACCAGGACGGTGACATGTCGCCGGGATTGGTCTGCGGGCCGTTGGTCACCACCTCGGTGCCGGGCGCGCCGGGAGCGGCCATTTGGGCGTGAGCGGGGAGGGTCGCTATCGCCGTCAAGCAGGCGGTGGCGAAGGCTAAGCTGGTCGCAGTCTTCAGTAGCATGACGCACCTCGTGAGGTCGTTACTCCCCAAGGTGGAAAACGCCTGAACGCCTTTCCCTGTTCCGCGCAAAGCGGTGTGGCAAAAAAAGTCTTACGGTAACAGGCAAGGGCATTTCCATGAGGGCCGCTCCGAGCGGAGCGGCCTTCACGCGATCCTCGACGGCTCAGCGGCCGGCGCTGCTCCGGTAGTGGTGACGCGACGAGGTCGACGAGCCGTAACCTGTAGCGGCCCCGGCCGGCTCGTATTGTGCGAAGCTGTCGAGGCACTGCTGGTGGAGTTGCGGATCAGTTATCGGGCCGCACTCCTTGCGGATGCGGGCCTGACGGAACCCGCGGTTGCTTTCCAGCAGCCGGTCGTAATGCTCACTCTCGATGACGTTCCGCCGCGCGGACCAGTTCGGGGGCGGGGCACCTTGCGGGCCGTTGGTCACGACCTCAGTGTTGCCCATTCCGGCCGATGGTGGCGGAGAGTAGTTCCCGGTCGACCAGTCGGTGCCCGCAGACCCGGTGGGCGATGAACCGCCCTGGTAATTTTGCGGGGCATAATTCCCGCTCGTAGCTCCGTACGAGCCGGTAGTTGAATTGGGATAGGCATTACCTTGGTA